>CAZEOW010000016.1:0-9028 GCA_964514005.1 uncultured Nautiliales bacterium | reverse complement strand
AAATATTATCAACAAAAACCTCATTTCCTCTCCTTTTAATATATAATATATTTTATCACAAAAAAGGAAAAAAATGGTAATTTATGTAGAAAAAAATGCTTTTAATTATCCAATAACACAAACAATAATTAAAAAATTTAATCCAAAAATAATTGAAATTTCACACTATAAAGATATATTTAATAGGTCTCATCAAAATTTCAATTATCAAAAAGAAAAAAATAGACTAATTCTTGCAACAAAAGATGTAAAATTTTATAAAGGCAGTAAATTTTGCTCAAGCAGAGGATTTGAAAATTTTTACTATTCTACTCAAATTCTTGGATGTATATATAATTGTGAATATTGTTATTTAGGAGGAATGTATCCATGTGGATATCCTGTAATATTTGTAAATGAAGAAGATTTCATTAAAGAAGCTAAAAAATTAACAAATACTTTTTTACCAATAAGTTATGAAAGCGATATTTTAGCATTTGAAGGAATTTATCCTTTTCATAAAAAATGGATAGAACTTGCAAAAGAGAAAAAAGATATATTTATAGAAAGTAGAACAAAATCTGCAAATACTAAATATTTGCCCTCAAATCCTCCTAAAAACTTTTTACTCTCTTTTTCTCTTTCTCCAAAAGAGATAATAAAATTTGAAAAAAAGACCCCTTCTTTAGAAGCAAGAATAAATGCTCTAAATTTAGCTTTAAGTAAAGGTTATAATGTAGAAATAGCAATAGACCCTATAATAAAAATAGACAATTTCAAAAAAGTATATTCAAACTTCTTAAAAGAATTAAATGAGAAAATAGATTTAAAAAAAGTCTCTTTTTCAATAGGTGCTTTTAGGATGAATAAAGATTTTTTAAAAAAATTGAGAAAAATTCATTTAAGCGAAGTTGTATGGTATCCATTTGAAATAAAAAATCAAGAAGCAAGATATAAAGATGAAGAAGAGATACTTAAATTTGTTTCAGATTTAATTTTTACCTATACATCTTATTAAGAAAAAGTTTATGCAAACTAACATCTTCTTTTCCAAAAAGATGAGAATATATTACATAATTAGCTAAAACCTTTTTTCCGTATTCTCTGCTTTCACTATATTTTACCAACTCCATACTCAAAAATGGTTCATACTTACCTTTATATTTAAAATAAGGCAAAACTTTTCTCTTTACAAATCCTATACCTCCATTATAAGCATAAGCTACCATTAAAGGATCTTTAAGTCTTTTAAAAAGCCATCTTAAATGTTTAACACCAAGTCTTATATTCTCTTTATAATTAAACTGTCTAAAAACATTTCCTCCTAAATCTTTAACTAAAAAAGGCATAATCTGCATAGTCCCAAGTGCATAACTTCTACTTACACTAGCTGGTATAAATCTTGATTCTTGTCTTGCTATTGCATAAACAAAAGCTTGAAAATATTTATTTTTACTTTTATACATAGGAGGTGCTATAAAAAAATTATATTTATATTTATAAGCTTTATCAAGCACAAGAGTTTTTAGAGCTATACTTTTATAAGAATCAAGTTCTCTTGCAAACTTAAATAAATCCTTTCTACTTTTTAATTCAGCAAAAAACTTTAACACATCCCAAGGATTTGTCTGATTATACTTAGGAGTTTTTATATTTTTTTTAATAATATTTCTTTTAATAATAAAATCTTTATTTAAAACTTCATGAGCATAAAGAGTATAAAAATCTACTCTTTCTCTATCTACAAGTCTCCAAAATGCATTTACATCCCTTGCAACTTTCCATCTCCAAAAATCTATTTTAGAGTTTCTCTTTTTAATAGAAAGAATAATCTTTTTTGCTAACTTATAGTGTTTGTTTTTCATTGCATTTAAAAATAACCACCACTTAGTTTTATCATCATACTTTTTATAATTAATTTTCAATAAAGAAGCTTGCATTTTAGGTAAATCATTTAAAACAATAGTTTTTACAAACTTATAAAAAATCTTATCTCTTAACATTTTAAAAGCTCTTTTAGGAATATACTGATCTATCCTTTTATTAGGAAAACTTAAAACTACATAATAGGCTAATTCTTTATAAGAAAAGATACTTTTATACTTTTTATATAAAAATACCCTTACTGCATCTCTTACTTTTCCATTTGGAAGATTATTATAAAGATACTCTAAATCACTTCTACTTAAAGAAGCAATAGTCTTTAAAGATAGTCCATTATTCAAAATACACGAAATATCAACCTCTTTTAAATAACTCTTTTTTACATTAACACATTTATAAATTCCCTTAAAAATATCAAATCTTGCAAGAATTTTTACATGCTTAAATGTTCTTTTTTTATATAAAGCTTCATACGCTTTAAAAGCTAAAATAGAAGAGTTTGTCCTTTTCATAAATTCAGTTAAATAAAAATCTCTTACATAACTTTTTGGATGAGTTAAAATCTCAGAAAGATTTAAAGAAAAGAGAAAAAGCGGTAAAAATATTACTAAAAATCTCATAACGATATGATAATATTTTTAATTAAAATCTCTATAAATTGAAGTAGTAAAATTAAAATTAAAGGAGCTATATCAATACCTCCAAAATTTGTAGGAATAAATCTTCTAATATAAGCATAAACAGGTTCTGTGACATTCCATAAAAATCTAACAATTGGATTATAAGGATTTGGCTGAACCCAAGTAATAAGAGCTGCAATAATTACAACCCACATATATAAATTTACCACAATCAAAATAAACTCTAATATGGAAACTAATAACGTATTCATTTGCTCTCCATTACATTTACAATTTTATAAATTCCATAAACAACTAATCCCCATAAACTCAAAAACATCAACCAAACTAAAATTTTCATTCCATTTCCTTTATCTTTTCTGTTAATTCAAACATATATCTATATAATTTTACCAAAAAAACAAAAATTAATATGCTGATAACATAACCAAAACTTAACAAAACAAATTCTACTACTTTAAAATCATTCAATAAAATATTAACAAACAAATATGTTATTCCAGATAACAATGTTATTAACAACAGCGATATTGACCTTGTAATCTCCCTTAAATTTGCCAATTTTTCTTTATAATATTCTCTCATCTGTTCTTTACAATTACCTTTAAATAAGGCTTCATAGCATTATAAAGATCTTTAATCTCCGGTCCATGCTTTTGATTAATTAAAACTAATCTAAGAGGCATAAATAATTTTTTTCCTTTTAAATTTGTATTTTTTTGAACTCTTTTTTTAAATTCATTATAATCATCTTCTAAAGGATTATTTAATATCTCTTCTTTTAAAATCTTAACTTCTTCTTTAAACTCTTCATCATCAATTTTTTCAAAAACTCTATTTAATTTTTCTTTTACTTCTTTTAAAGTAGAAGATTCATCTCTAAAAATTAATGCTAAATCCTCATAAACTTCATTAAAGCCTAATCTTTTAGCAATATTTTTTAAATTCTTCATATGCTCTTTATTTAAAAATTTTAATTTTTCTATATCAAACTTTGCAGGAGCTTTTGAAATCTTTGTAATATCAAAAAATTCAATTGCTTCTTCTAAAGTAAAAACTTCCTTTTCAAAACTATTTCCAAGTAAAATTAAATAATTAGTAATAGCTTCTGGTAAAAATCCTTCTTCTAAAAGCCACTTTACAGAGCTTGCTTTATCTCTTTTACTCATTTTTTTACCATCTTCATTTAAAATAATAGGCAAATGTGCATACTCTATTTTCTTATCATACCCTAAAGAAGCTCTAATATGAATCTGCTTTGCTGTATTGCTTAAATGATCTTCTCCTCTAATAACTAAAGAGATATCATAAATCATATCATCAATACTACAAGCAAAATTGTAAGTTGGAGTATAATTTTGTCTTAAGATTATAAAACTATCAACATCAAAAGGAGAAAAATCAAATTCTCCTTTTATTAAATCACTAAATTTAATATTTTTTTCTGGTTTTTTAATTCTAATAACAAAAGACCTTTTTTGAGAAATTAATCTATTTACTTCTTCTTTTGATAAATTTTCACATTTACCTGAATATCTATAAGGTCTTTTTTCTATTTTAGCCTTTTCACGTTGAAAGTTAATCTCTTCTTCATCACAAAAGCACACAAAAGCTTTATTTTTATCTAAAAGCTGTTTTGCCATCTCTTGATGAATATGAAAATTATTCGATTGATATACAACATCATCATACTTTATATTAAAAATATCTAAAATTTCTAAAATTTCTTTATCTTTTCCTTCTATATTTCTCTCTTTATCTGTATCTTCAATTCTTATTAAAAGTTTTTCACTTCTCTGTTTTGCTACTATATAATTAAATATTGCAACTCTTAAATTCCCTATATGCATATCTCCCGTGGGGCTTGGCGCAAATCTTAACATCAAATCTCCTTACTAGCTTTTAAAAGTTCTTCTATTTTTTTATCATTATAAACATAATCTAATATTTTATTTAAATTATCAAATGCTAAAACTGCATTTCTTTCAAATTCCACAAACTTCTCATAATACCATTTAGGATTATCTATTGTCACTCCCTCTTTTTTTACTCTCTCTAAAATTTCATATCCTATTAAGTGGACATTTTTATGATAATTATAAACTTGATTAAATTCACTATATCTTTTTAGCACCTCTTTTACTCTAGGAGTATTTAACCACTTACCAAGTTTACAACTATTAAAGTCTATATCTATATTTTTATCAAATTTTTCTCCTACAATAGCAGAATAAACATTAGATTTATAAATAATATGAGCCACCTTAAAAGTAATTACTAAAAGTTTTAAAATATTTCTATTTGAAATATCACTAACATCAGTAAGTTCAATATTTAATTTATCCAATACTCCTTCAAAATTTGTAAGAGTTAAAAGAGATTTTTCTCCAATTTGAACAACCTCATTTGTATTTTCTTCTATTTCGTGAAATTGTTGTTGAAGAGATTGAATAGTCATAGCAATTTCATTTGTTGCTTTTTGAGTCTTTTCAGCAAGTTCTCTTACATTATCTGCAACAACAGCAAATCCTCTTCCATGCTCTCCTGCTCTTGCTGCTTCAATTGCTGCATTAAGTGCAAGTAGATTTGTCTGGTCTGCTATATCTTTAATAAGTTCTATTATACTTGAAATAGAACTAATACTATCAGCCATTTGAGAAATTTTATCTGAAGTTTCATTTACCCTTTGAGACAAAAGATCAAAATCCTCTTTACTTTCTCTCATTAAATCATAAGATTTAAAAGCCTGATTTCTAGAGTCCATAACTTTTTTAATAATTTCCTCAAAAGCTGAGTCTATAGTAAAGACTTCATTTCCTATTTTATTCAAATTTCCACTTACCCCTCCATCTACAGCTACTAAATCTTTACTAAGCACATCTATTCTTTCAATTTTTTTAGAAATTTTTACAGATTCTACTGCTTTTGAAAACTCATTAGCTACATTTTTAAATTCTCCTTTTAGTCCATTTGGTAAAATATACCTATAATCTTCTCCTCTAATAATAGCCTTTATAGCATTTTCTGATTCTCTTAATAAATCCTCAATCTGATCTAGCATTTCATTAATATTCCAAGCAATCTTTTCTTCTAAGGTTTTATCATCATTTAAAATAACTCTTGAGTAGATTCTTCCATTATAGGCATCAAGAACGGTTTTATTTATCTTTTCTAAAGTAGAATCATCTTTTTTTTCTTGTTTATTCAAAGAAAGAACTAAAGCCGCTACACTCAAAGCCAAAGAACTTCCACCTATTATAAAATTACCTATTACTAAAGATGCAATACCAATTCCAGCTAATCCTCCAATTGATACAATGTTTTCTACTCTCATTTTTAAGCCTTTTGAAGTGTAAACACTAATTCATGATATTTATCTACAAAATTTTCATCATTTGCATTTAAAATCTCTTTTAATTTCTCATAACTTGCCTGCATTCCTCCACTCTTTTCTATTTCTACTAATTCCCTATAAATAGGATCAAGCGTTTCTATAGCTTTTCTTGATGGCTTTTTTCTAATAGAAGTATATCCAACAATATTTCCACTAATATCTATATCTGGAGTAATATAAGCTAACACCCAATAAAATCCGCCATCTTTTCTTAAATTCTTAACAAAACCAAAAAACTCTTTTTTATTTTGAATCAAATCCCATACAAGTTTAAAAGCAATCTTTGGCATATGAGGATGACGAATAATATTATGATTTGCTCCCATTAATTCTCTTCTACTCCATCCACTCATTTCAACAAACACTCTATTCATATAAGTAATAAAACCTTTTGTATCAGTTTTTGAAACGATAAAACCTTCTTCTGGCATCACTTTTTCATTATCTGTTATCTGTTTTGGAGCATCAAGTTTTGAGAGACGCTTACCTTGAGAGAGTTTTTCATCAATTTTTTTTTGATCAACCATAAGTAAGCCTTTTTTAGGCTAATTATAACAAAAAAAGAGGAATTATCTAGGAGTTTTTAAAACCTCTTTTTCATTTACTCTTACTATAATATTTTCCTTATCTGCATCAAACTCTACTTTATCTCCCTCTTTTACTTTGCCTTCTAAAATAAGCTCTGCTAAAGTATCTTCAATTATATCAGCCATTGCCCTTTTTAAAGGTCTTGCACCAAAAATTGGGTCAAATCCAACTTCTGCAATTACTCCTTTTACATTATCAGTTAGAGTAAGTTCAATATCTCTTTCTTCAAGCCTTTTTGCAATTTTTCTAAGTAAAATATCTACAATTGCTTTAACTTCTTCACGTCCAAGCGGATTAAATACTACTACTTCATCAAGTCTATTTAAAAATTCTGGTTTCATTCTTTTTTTAAGCTCAGCCCAAACTGCTTCTTTTCTTGTTTCAGCATCTTTTAACTCCATAATTAAATCACTTGCAATATTACTTGTTAAGATAATAATTGTATTTTTAAAATCAACCGTTACACCTTTATTATCAGTAAGTCTTCCATCATCTAATACTTGAAGTAAAATATTAAATACATCTGGATGAGCTTTTTCAATCTCATCAAACAATATTACACTATATGGTTTTCTTCTTACAGCTTCTGTAAGTTGCCCACCCTCTTCATATCCAACATATCCAGGAGCCGCACCAATTAATCTACTTACACTATGTTTTTCCATATATTCACTCATATCAAATCTAATCATAGCTTTTTCATCATCAAATAAAAATCTCGCAAGCGTTTTTGCTGTCTCAGTCTTACCAACACCTGTTGGTCCTAAGAACATAAAGCTACCAATTGGTCTATTTGGATCACCAAGCCCTGCTTTATTTCTTTTAATTGCACGAGCCACTGCTTTAATTGCTTCATCTTGTCCAACAACCCATTTTTTAAGCTCATCTTCAATATGTAATATTTTTTCAAGCTCACTTTGAAGCATTTTACTAACAGGAATTCCTGTCCACTTACTAACAACATTTGCTACCGCATCTTCATCAACTGCATTTTTTAATAATTTATTTTCAATATTATTCCATTTCTCTTCAAGTTCTTCAAGTTTTTTAGTAAGTTCTACAACTTTTCCATACTCAATCTCAGCTGCTTTTTGATAATTACCTTCTCTTTTTGCAATATCAGCTTGAACTTTTAACTCTTCTATTTGTTGTTTTAAACTTGCTATTTCTTTTAATAAAGATTTTTCTTCTTCAAATTTAGTTTCTAATTTTCTTTTTTCTTCTTCAAGATTTGCAAGCTCTTTTTCAATCTCTTCAAGTCTTTTTTTATTTCTTTCAGTAGCTTCAAGTGTTAAAGCCTCTTTTTCTACCATTAACTGTTCTATTTCTCTTTTAATTTTTGCAAGTTCAAATGGTTCAGATTCAATTTGCATTTTAATTTCAGCCGCTGCTTCATCAATAGCATCAATAGCCTTATCTGGTAAAAATCTATCACTTATATATCTATCTGTAAGTTTTGCTGCTGCCACTAACGCTTCATCAAGAATTTTTACTTGATGGTGAGCCTCAAGTCTCTCTTTAAGCCCTCTTAAAATTCTAATAGCTTCATTCACATTTGGTTCATTTACCATTACAGGCTGAAATCTTCTTTGAAGTGCTGCATCTTTTTCAAAATATTTTCTATACTCTTTAAGTGTTGTAGCACCAATTGTTCTAAGTTCACCTCTTGCAAGTGCTGGTTTTAAGATATTTGCTGCATCCATACTTCCTTCACTTGCACCAGCCCCTACAATTGTATGAATCTCATCGATAAATAATATAATATTTGGATTTTGTTTTACTTCATCAACTACTGCTTTTAATCTATCCTCAAATTCACCTCTATATTTTGCTCCGGCAATTAAAGCTGTCATATCAAGAGCTATAATTTGTTTATTTTGTAAGCTTGTTGGGACTTCTTTTTTTACAATTCTTTGAGCAAGTCCCTCTACAAGAGCCGTTTTACCAACTCCTGGTTCTCCTAGTAAAATTGGATTATTTTTTGTTTTTCTAATTAAAATTTGCATCATTCTATTAATCTCTTCATCTCTACCAATTACAGGATCAAGTTTTCCTTCTCTTGCTTTTGCAGTTAAATCAATTCCGTATTTATTAAGTGCATCAAGATTTTCATCTGCACTTTTGCTTTCAATTTTTTTATCTCCCCTAATTGCTTCAAGAGTTTTTTTAAGTTCAAATAAATCAACAAATTTTCCTAATGTGTCTTTAAAACTATCCATATTAGCAATTAACCAAGTATCAACAGCTATATATTTATCTCCAAGTCTTGTAGCAAGACCTTCTGCATTTTCCAAACTTTTTATAAGTTCTCTTCCTATTCTAATAGACTCCTTTGTAATATTATCTACTTTAGGAAGTCTATCAACCGCACTTTTTAATTCAAGCTCAATTGCTACTTTATCAGCTCCCATTTTATTTAGAGCTTGATTTAAAATAGTATTTGTATTTGTAACAAGTCCCCATAAAATATGAAGCAAATGCACTTCAGGGTTTTTATTATGAAGAGCAAGACTAAGCCCACTCTCAATTGATTCCATCATCT
>CAZEOW010000015.1:0-15950 GCA_964514005.1 uncultured Nautiliales bacterium | reverse complement strand
TATTTAAATAAAGCGAAACAATTGCAAATTTTAACTGAAAAAAAGCGTTAAAAAAAGTGCACTAAAAGCGGAAGCGGTTTGCACTTTTTAGCTTTTTTGAAGTGTTAAAAAATTTGCACCTCTTGCTGAGCGTATTTAAATACTTTTTTAACATTATTTTATATTGAACTCACGTTAAAATAAAAATATCTTATACTTGAAAATCCTAAAGCTTTTGAATTTTTTATCTCTTTTATCTCTTTTTGAGAAATAATTCCTCCTAGAGCAATAATTCTTTTGTGATATTTAAATACTTCTTCTAATATTTTAGTTCCTAATCCTTTTCTTCCTTTAGAATCAAATATTGGAGAGAAGGTAATAAAATCAGCTTTTTGTGCTATTTTTACTTCTTTTATTGAATGGGTTGAAGCAATTATTAATTTATTTTCAAAATCTTTTATTAAATTTAGCTTAGATGAGGTTAAATGAATCCCATCAAAATATTTTAATAAATTTTTATCTTTTAGAGAGTCTATATTTATAAATACTTTTGAATATTTTTTTGCAAAATTTGCAAATGCAATAATTTCTTTTTTATCAAAGTAGCTTTTATTTCTATAACATACGAAAGTTGGAGAGTGTTTTTTTATAGCTTTTAGAGTTTCTTCAAAAGAGAAAGAAGGGTCTGTAATAAAATAAGAAAGGCTCATTAAATAGCTTCTTCTTGTCCTGTTACAGCTCCATATAGATATACATAAGTTAATACCATAAATACAAACGCTTGTAAGAAAGCTGAGAATGTAAGTAGTGCAAATCCTGCTAGAGGAAATACATAAGGTGCAAGCATTAATAAAACTATTAAGAATAAATCATCACCTTTAATGTTACCAAAAAGCCTGAATGCAAGTGAAATAATTCTTGAGAAGTGAGAAAGAATTTCTACTGGAAACATTAATGGAGCTAACCATTTTACAGGTCCAGCAAAGTGAGCTATATAATGTCCAAGCCCTTGAGCTTTGATTCCTTCAAAATGATAGTATAAAAATACAATTAATGCTAAAGTTAAAGTTAAATTTACATTTCCTGTTGGAGATTCAAATCCTGGAATAATTCCAATTAAGTTACCCATAAAAATAAAAACAGCTAAACTACCAGCAAGTGTTAAATATTTTCTTGCAATCTTTTCACTTGCTACATCTTTACCAATGTATAAAATTCCGCTTACAACTGCTTCCATTATATTTTGACATCCACTTGGTACTATTTGAAGCTTTCTTGTTGCTAGTTTAGCTACTCCAACTGCTAATATTGCTGATAATATAGAGTGAACTACAAGCTGTAACATAGCGTCATGTCCTAAGAAGCCAAAAATTAACCAAATTCTTTCTTCCATAAAAATCCTTTTTTATTGAAATTGTAACAAAATTAATAATTAATTAATAGTATTTTTTTAGTTTTTTTGTAATTTTAATTGACCTATTCTATATAAAATAAAGTCATATTTTAAAGGATCGTTTGGGTCAAATTCTTTTAGTTTATTAGTAAGTTCGATGGCTGCTTGTAAATCATATGTTTTTCTTTTTAATAAACCTAAATTTAGTGATACTTTATGAGTGTGAGTATCAAGAGGAATAATTAATTTAGATTTATCTATTTTCCAAAGTCCTAAATCTGGATTAGAATCTCTTATCATCCATCTTAAAAACATATTCCATCTTTTATAAGGACTTACTCCTTTTGTTTTGTAAGGAGGAATTTTGCCTATTAAGAACTCATATCCTTTTGAGCGGTAAGGATTTATTGCATAAATTGCTTTTATTAATTCTCTAATTCCATCTATTGGATTTTCTTCTTTTTTATACCCTTTTAGAAATATCTCTTTTAAAGATTCTTGTTGTTTTAATCTGCTAATTGAGATTAAAAATTCTTTTACATCTTTTTTTGTCTGAAATCTATAATATAAGTTTTCTTGAATTTTATCTTCTTGTAAAGAAAAATCGATAGAATTTAAAAATTTCATAATTGCTTTTACATTGCCATAAGCAAAAAGAGCAGCTATAAGAGCTATATATTCATCTTTATACTTTTTTGCTATTAAAATAGGATCAGGTATATTCTCATCAACTCTATAGATATCTTTTTTTATAAAACTATCTAAAAACTTTTTCATTGTTTTATTCCAAATAAAGCATCAAGCATTTGATTTATTGTTGTAATTACTTTTGCATTTGCTTGATAACCTCTTTGATATCTCTCAAGATTTAAAAGTTCTTCATCAATACTTACTCCAGAAATTGATTGATATTCATTTGTTATACTGGTTAAAAGTGTTTGTGTTGTCTCTTTTTTAGTTGTTGTAGCATTTACTTCATTGGCTAAATTTGTAGTAGTTTGTCTATAAAATTCGTAAATTGTTGCATTTACAGTGGAATTGTTTATATGAAAAGTTATTTGTTGAGTTTGAAGATTTAGTATCTCATTTGCTATTTGATTATCTCCGCTATTTGGAGTTTTTGAAGCACTTATTAAAGATGGATTATCTTTTAATTTTTTAGCTAAATCTATATTGCTTGCATTCGTTCCATCAAAAAACTTATTAACACCAAAAGCTCCGCCAAAATTTGCAGAGTCATTACTAAGACCTATGTAAGTATTTTGAGTAGTTTTTTTACTAATTACAAGTTCTCCATTTATAAATTCTGCTTTATAATAATCATCTACATCATTTAGTGAGTTAGAGTCATTATTATCATCAATATTTGGAGTATTAATTTGAGCTAATATTCCTTGAATTGTAAAATAGCGAGGATCTTTTGAATCCATATTAATAGTAATTGTTCTTGATGCAATTATATCTCCATTATCGTTGTATACATTAATATCAAAGCTTCCATTTTCTAGTGGAATAGGAAGTTTTGTAGTGTTAATTTTATCAAGAGGCATATATTCTATTTCGTTTAAGGCACTAAAAAGGGTGCTTCCATCATCTTTTACTGCTACATCGGAAGCTGGGTTATTATTTGAATCTACAAACTTTATTTCACCATTTATTAAAGTAGCACTGCTAGATGAACCAGCATTAGATAAAGCAGTATTTATGTTATTTAATACATCATTTATACTATCATTTGTAGAAATATTTACTTTTATGTCGCTTTTATAATTACCATTTGCATCATATAAATTAAGAGTTAATATACCATTTTGCACAGGATGAGATAAATATGATTGAATATCTTTTAAAGGAAGGTTTGCTAAATCATTAGAAATGGCAAGTGGTTTATAGATTGTATCTGTTTGTACTTCTTCTTGGGCTGAATATGAATAAATTGAGTTTATGCTTTTAATAATTCCGCTTGCTAGTGCGTCTAAATTTTGTAATAAATTTCCTATTACTCCATTTGTTGGTTCTGAATCGTTAAACTCTGTTCCTCTTAACTCAAGTAAAGCTCCTATTTCTCCGTTTTTTATTTTTTTTGTAATATCTACTTTAGAGTTGTTATTTATATTAATAGAAGGATTTATTTCATTTCCTAATGAAAGTTCGTGATAAGTGCCATTATCTATTAGTGGATAACCTCCTAACATTATCTGATAACTCTCTTCATAATCTGTTGTGCTAACCCCTTGAGCATTTTTATTTTTTACTCCATTTTTTAAAATATTTGTATCAAGAAGTTCTTTTAATCTTTTCTCAAGGGCATCTCTTTTATCCCTTAATTGATTTGCACGGTTTATATTATTGGCTTCAACAGCTGTTATCTGTTTGTTTATTTCAGCAATCTGTTTTATAATATTATTTGCTTCATCTACTTTTGAAGATATTTCATCATTAATATTTTTTGTTAAATCTATTAGTTTATTTCTTAAAAGATGCATACTATCTACTAATATTTGAGTTTTTGAAGCTAAATCTATTTTTACTGCACCATCATTAGGATTTGAAGCAAATGTCTGCCATGCATTAAAAAAATCTTCTAAATTTTTATACAATCCATCATCTTGAACATCTGGAAAATATGTAGCAATTTCTTTTAAATATCTCTCTTTTGTATCTAAAAATTGAAAATCAGTAGAAGTTTTAGTGTATCTATTAAATAAGAATGTATCAGTAATCCTATAAATAACACTAACTTCTGCTCCTGTGCCTATAGCTCCTGGAGTTGAATTTATAGAAGGTAAAGCTGTAATTACTCCTCTTTCTCTTACATAATCTGGATTTGAAGCATTAGAGATGTTATTTGATACCACATCAAGTGCTGTCTGATGAGTTTTAAGTCCTGCTAATGCAGTAGAAAAAGAAGTTGAAATAGCCATTTTAGGCCTTTAACTCTAAATATGAGTTAAAACTTTTCTCTTTATAAGTTACTTCTTTAGAAGGATTAATTTTTGAATATAAAGCATTATAAAAGTTTGCTACACTTAAAGCAAATTGTGAAAATTTTTTATGTAAATGATAAAAAGTTTGAAGTTTTTCTTTAAATTGGTTAAATAATACCTCTTCATCTGGTGAAAATATTTCATTAATTGGCTTATTTCTATTTGATAATATTAAATCTAATTGAGTTTTTAATTCTGAAAACTCATAAGCAAGTTTTTCTTTAGCTTTTGTATTTTTAAAGACTTCTATATGATTTGCTTTTTTTATATTTTTTATATCTTCTTTTGTAAGTTTTATTAAAGAGTCTAAAATTTCATTTAATTTTATTAAAGTAGTTATCATACCCCTTCCTTTTTTAGGTTAGGGTAGAAGAATTAAAGAAGAGCTTTTGCCATTGCCTTTGCAGTTTTATTTATATCTATTTTATAAGTTCCATTTTTAATAGCCTCTTTAATCTCTTCTACCCTTGTTTTTTCAGTATCTATTTTTTTTGTCTGTTGGGTAGAAACTTTTATATTGCTATTTATTATTGGATTATTAGAGATTTTCATTAAAGTCCTTTTTTATAGAATTCTACCCAACACATCGGCAATTTTCAATTAAACTTTATTTTTTAAATAATCAAATAGTAATTTGCTATATCCAAAACTTCCACTTAACTTTTGTGAAAGTGTCTCTTCATACATAGATTTATAAATATCTTCTCCCGGTGATTTTGGAAAAAGAGTATTTTTTGAATTTAATGCTTCTTTTAGATAAAAATTTAAAATTTCACTTTCAAAATCATCACACGATTTTTTTAGTTTTTTCAAATTTTTTGAGTGTAAATCTATTTTGTGATACATACTGATATTTATTGCTTTTGTCATTTTTTCTCCTTAGTTTATTACTAACTGTGCATTTAGTGCATTTGCACTTTTTAATGTCTCAAGTATTGCTATTACATCTTGAGGTTTTGCTTTAAATTTTTGAAACATTTGCGTTAACTCAAAAAGAGTTGTCTCTTTTTTTATTTTTATTACTAAATTTCCATAAGTAATAATTGTTGGTTTTACTTTTATATTACTATTAGCAATAACTGTTCCAGTTCTTTCATTTATAACTATAATTTGTGGCATTTTTGTAGGTATATCTAAATTTTGCACTTGAGCTAAAAATTCTGGCATTGAAAAGTGTTTTGGTTTTTTAAGAATTACTGTTCTTGGGTCTATTGCTGTAGCTACTTTTTGATTGAAAAATAGATTTATTTTATTTTGAATGTCTACTGCTAAATTAAAGTCACTCTTTTTAAGAGATAAAGTAGCTTGATTTGTATGATATAAATCCCACACAACTGCTCTTTCTACGGTAGCTCCATTTATTACTTTAACTGTGGTAACAAAATGTTTTTGCAGTTTTCCACCTTTTATATTAAATCCCCCTATAGCAATAGGTCCTTGAGCTAGAGCGTATATTTTTCCGTTTACTCCTTTTAATGGAGTTAAAAGTAAAACTCCTCCTTGTAAAGATTTTGCATCTCCTATTGAAGATACTGTTATATCTATTTTATCTCCTTCTCTTGCAAAGGGAGGCAAAGTTGCAGTTACCATAACAGCCGCTACATTTTTCGATTTTATATCTTTTGGGTCTAAATTTACATTTACATTTTTAAGTAAGTTTGAGAGCGTTTGATTTGTAAATTTAGAAGAAGAATCTCCACTGCCATTTAATCCTACTACAAGCCCATATCCTATTAATTGATTGTCTCTTACTCCTATAATATTTGCTAAGTCTTTAATTTTTGAAGCAAATAAATTAGTGGATATAAAAAAATAAAAAAATATCAAAAAGGCAATGCCTAAAACTTTTTCAAATCTGTCAATAAAAATCATTCTCTCCCTTTTTTAAGGAGAAAAGAGCAAAAGATGTTCCTAAATGTATCTTACTATTAGTTTTCCATCTTTTTCATAAAAATCGTAAACATTTTTTTCTTCTTTTAAAGCTTTTATAAATTCTTTATCATATGTAGTGTATTCTACGATTTTTAATTTTTTTAAAGCTTTTGTTTTATATATAGCGATTATCCATAATATTCCGAGTGTAATAGTAATTATTAGTAACAAATTTAAAGCATTGATTTTTAGAAAATATCCGCTTATAGCACCACCTAAAAATATTCCTAAATATTGAATAGTATTAGATGTTGAAAGAGCGGTAGCTTTTTCGTGTGCTTTTGCAAGTTTACTTACAAAGCTTTGTAAAACAGGTTCAATTAAATTAAATCCAAAAAAGAATACTATAACTGCAAGAATAATTGTAATAGGAGTGTTTATTAAAAATAGAATTAAAGCAGATGTTATTGAAATAGCACTTATTAAAAATACCTCTTTTGCTTTATCTTTTTTTTCTGCAAGTATTGCTCCAAGAGGTAAAGCAAAAAATCCTACTACTAAAGCTGCTAAATATATTTTCCATAATTCACTTTTTTGCCAATGAAGATTTTTAGTAAAAATAATAGGGGTTAGCATAAAAAACATACTCATTAATCCCTTTTGCATAAACCCGCTAAAAAATAGTTTTAAAAGTTCTTTATTTTTTAAAACTTCTATAAGTTTTGCACTCTCTTTGTGATGTGTTATATGATTTTCATTTGGGACTTTAGTAAAAATAATAATAATTGATATTAAAGCTAAAAAAGCAGTAATTAAAAATAGTTTATCAACTCCATATTTAGCACCTATTATAGGACCTAATATCATAGATAAAGCAAAACTTATAGCAATAAATTGCCCCATTCTTGCAAAAATTTTAGCTCTATTATTTTCATCACTTAAATTTGCCATATAAGCTAAAACAACTCCTCCAATAGCTCCAGCACCTTGTAATAATCTTCCAAAAACTAGCATATAAATGTTGTCTGCAAATGCACAAACAATACTTCCTAAAAATAGTAAAAATAGTCCAACTGCTATTATTATTTTTTTATTGTATTTATCTGCTAATTTGCCAAATGGTATTTGTAAAAAAATTTGAGATAAAGCATATGCTCCAAGTGCAATACCAACATTAAATTCATTTGCTCCTTTTAGTTTCATTGCATACAATGCAAGTAGTGGCATTACTATAAACAGACCAAAAAATCTTATTGCCATTAAAGCCCCTAAATAATACATCTTTCTCCTTTTTGTTTTAAGTGATTTTTTTAGCAAATGTTAACATAAATTTTTTCTCTTTTTTCAAAATATACAGCCTTTTTAAAGCCTATTTGTTTTGCTATATTAATAGCTTCTTGTAAATTTAGACCAACTTGTTGAGGTGAATGAGCATCACTTCCAAATGTAATATCTATTTCATATCTTTTTATTTTTTCTAATATTGGTATACTTGGATATATCTCTTTTACAGGTTTTCTAAGGCCAGCTGTATTTATTTCAATTGTTAAATTATTATCTTTTATAGCTTCAAGCACTTTTTCTATTTTAATCTCTTTAGGTTTGTATCCAAAAACTTTTATCAAATCTAAATGACCTACTATATCAAATAGTTTTGAATTGGCAAGCTCTATAATTTTTGAAAAATATTCATTATAAATATCATCAACATCTCTATTTTCCCACTCTTTTATAAATTCTGGATTATCAAATCCCCAGTTATCTAAAAAATGAACACTTCCTATTAAATAATCTACTTCTCTTTTTAAAACTCTCTCATCAACCATTGGAGTAAAGTCTACTTCATAACCTAATAAAATTTTTATTTCATCTTTATATTTTTCTTTTAGTTTTAAAACTTCATTTTCATATTGTTGCATTTCTTCAAACTTCATTCTATATTTTTCATCAAAATTCATAGGAGCATGATCGCTAAATCCGAATACTTTAATACCTTTTTTAATAGCTTTGTTTATGTATTCTTGCATATCTCCTGTAGCATGATTACAAAGAGGAGTGTGGTTATGTAAGTCAATTATCATTTTTTTGCCTTTTTTGGCGAAATTATATATAATTAATTCAAAAAAGAGGTGCAAAATGACTCAAGAAGAATTAGATGCTCTTTTGGAAGCTGGGATAGACCCTGATGAAATTGAAGAGGAGAGTGAAACTTCTGAGGAAGAAAAAGAAGAAGATGCAATAGTTCCTCCTCCTGCTGATGACAAACACAAAGTCGTAGCTCAACTTGATGAAGTTACAAAAGAGAGTGATGAAAAAGCAGTAGAGATTATGGATACTTTAGAGGGGCTTAATGAAGATATCCAAGGAGCCGCTGAAAAATTAAATCATATAAAAGAGTTTTTAGAAAATCAAAAAAAATTATTTGAAACTCTTGTTAATAATTTTCCTCATATTAATAAATTTAAAGAGTCATTAAAAGATATTGAAGAGGTAGTAAAAGAGATTGAAGAAGTGATTAATTTTAATGAAGATGCTGAAGAGAAAGTAATGAATGTTATGATGATTATGCAGTATCAAGATATTCATCGTCAAAAAATTGAAAGGGTAATTCATATTATGAGAGTTCTTATTAGATATATGAATAGATTATTTGAAGGAAAAATTGATGATGAAGAAAGAGTAAAAGGAGCAGATCACATTCATGGAGATAAAAGTGGTGAGAGAGTAAGTGACGATGAAATTGAAGCTCTTATTGAGCAGTTTGGAGGCGTTGGATGAAAAAAGTTGAACTTCTCTCTCCTGCAGGAGATTTTGAAAAGTTAAAAATTGCTATTGAGTATGGAGCTGATGCTGTATATGCAGGGGTTAGCCATTTTTCTTTAAGATTTCACAGTGGAAAAGAGTTTAATTATGAAAACTTTAAAGAGGCAGTAGATTATGCTCATAAAAGAGGAGTAAAAGTTTATGCAACAGTTAACTCTTTTCCTTTTGAAAATCAGCTTCCTTTAGTAAAAGAGCATATAAAAAGATTAAAAGAAATAAATGTAGATGCTATGATTGTTTCTAGTGTTGGAGTATTGAAAAAAGTAAAAGAGATTGCACCAGAGATTGATATTCATCTTTCAACCCAAGCAAATGCACTAAATTCTTGGGATTATGAAGCTTATAAAGAGCTTGGAGTTAGTAGAATAATAGCAGCAAGAGAGTCTTCTTTAAGTGATTTAATAAAAATAAAAGAGAAAGTACCAGATGTTGAAATAGAAATTTTTGTACATGGAGCAATGTGTTTTGCTTATAGTGGTAGATGCCTTTTAAGTGCGGTTCAATTTGGAAGAAATCCAAATAAAGGTAGCTGTGCTAATGATTGTAGGTACCCTTATGTATTGTATGCAAAAAATGAAGAGACTGGAAAACTTTTTAAATTAGAAGAGTATGAAGATGGTACTTATATAATGAATGCAAAAGATTTATGTTTAATTAATCATTTAGAAGAGATTTTATCTTCAGGAGCAGTTGATAGTATAAAAATAGAAGGTAGAACAAAAGCTCCTTATTATGTAGGAGTAATAACAAAAGCTTATAGAGAAGCTATGGATGAGTGGTATGAAAAAGGTAAAATAGAAAAAGATTATATGCAAGAGATTTTAACTACAAAAAATAGAGGCTTAACAGATGCTTATATAGTAAAAAGGCCTTTTGAAAGAGATGATACTCAAAATTTAACTACCTCTTTAACTTATGGAGATTGGCAGGTTAGTGGAATTGTAAATGAAGATGAAGAGACTTTTATGTGTAAATATAAAACTTTTATAGGAGATGAAATAGAGATAGTTTTGCCAAAAAATGGTAAAATTACAGAGTGTGAAAATGAAATAGGTAAAATATACAACGAAAATGGAAAATGGAAATTAAAACTTTATAAAATAGTTACAAAAAATAATAAAGAGTTAAAAGAGGTTCATAGCGGTAATTTAAATCCTATAAGATTACCTTGTAAATTGCCTTATTTAACGTTTTTAAGAAAAGAGGAGAAAGGATGAGATTTATAAGTATATTAATGGGAAGTAAAAGTGATTATGAGGTAATGAGAGAAGCAGTAAAGATTTTAGAGAAGTTTCAAGTTCCGTATGAAGTAATTATTACATCTGCTCATAGAACACCTAATAGAACACATTCTTATGTAAAAGAAGCAGAAGAAAAGGGGGCAAAAGTGTTTATATGTGGGGCTGGAATGGCAGCTCATTTAGCTGGAGTTGTAGCAAGTCTTACAACTAAACCTGTAATTGGAGTGCCTATAAGTAGTGGTATGATGGATGGACTCGATGCTCTTTTAAGTACAGTTCAAATGCCAGGTGGTATGCCAGTAGCAACCGTTGCAGTAGGAAAAGCTGGTGCGAAAAATGCGGCTTATCTTGCACTTCAAATTTTAGCTAATGATGATGAAGAATTAAAAGCAAAACTTATAGAAGATAGAGTAGCTCAAGCTAAAAAAGTTGAACTTGATTCAAAAGAAGTGGAGGTTAAATTAGATTAATGCAAACATGGCTTTCTATTGAGGAATATATAACAATTACTGGTAAAAATAGAGAAGAAATTATAAATGAATGTAAAGAGAAAAAAATCAAATGTAAAAAACAAGATGATACTATTTATATAGAAGCTTTTTCTAAACTTGTTCCTCTTGAAGAGTTAAAACTTAAAGAAAGCGATGTTACTCAAAAGACAATTTCTATGCTTTTAACTCTTCATGAAAAAGTTTTAATGAGTAAAGAGGAGACTTTAAAAACCTTAAAAGAAGAAAATGAGTTTTTAAAGTATTCTGTTTACTCTATTCAAGAAGTTTATGAAGATTCTCAAGAGACTATTAAAAGACTTCAAAAGCAACTTGAGATTTGCCAAGAAGAACTTGAATTTTGCAAAAAAAAATATAAACTTATGTGGGGTAGAGTATTAAACCAACAAAAGGAGGAGTAATGGCACAAAAAAGAGTAGTTCTTTTTACAGCACCTGGATGTGTTTGGTGTAGCAGAGCTGAAAATTTTCTTAGAAAAAATAAAATTAAGTTTCAAAAAATTGATATTTCAAGAGATAGAAAAGCGGCAAAAGATTGCGAAAGACACGGATGTAGAGGAGTTCCCGTTGTTTTAATAGGAAGTAAATGGATATGCGGGTTTAATGAACCTGCTATTAAAAAAGAGTTAGGTCTTAAATGAAAATAGCAAAAGAGTGTTATTATTGTATCTATACACAAGCTTATAATCTTACAAACAAGTTAAAATTATCAAATGAAGACTCTGCAAAAGTCTTACAAGGAGTTGCAAAAATTCTTAGTGAATACTATTTAGATGCAACTCCTCCACTTATTGCTGCAAGAGTATATGATTTAATCTCTAAAGTTTCTGGAATAGATGATCCTTTTAAATATGAAAAACTATTTTCTATTAAAGAGGCTTTAAAATTAAAGGATAATTTAAAGTTAGATTTTTTTAAAGCGTGTAAATTAGCAGTAGCTGGTAATGTAATAGATTTAGGGGTAAATAGTAATTTTAAAGTGGAAGAAGAGCTTGAAAAAATTTTTAGTATAGATTTTAAGTTTGATGATTCTTATAAATTATATGAAGAAGTAAAAAGAGCAAAAAGTATTGTATATTTAGCTGATAATGCAGGAGAGAATATTTTTGATGAAATTTTAATAAAAGAGATGAAAAAAATCAACAATGGAAAAATTTTTTACTTTGTAAGGGGAAAACCTGTTATTAATGATGTTACTAAAGATGATTTAATTGGACTTGAAATAGAAAAGTTAGCTACAATTATAGATACAAAAGTTCCTACACCTGGGTATCAGTTAGAGTTTGCAAGTGAAGAGTCAAAAGAGATTTTTTATAATGCCGATTTAGTTGTTAGTAAGGGGATGGGTAATTTTGAGTGTTTGTTTAAAGAAGTGAAAAGAGAGATTTTTTATATGTTTAAAGTAAAATGTGAAGTAGTTGCAAGAGAAGTAAAAGCAAAAGTAGGAGATTATATAATCTTAAAGGATTAAAAATGGAAATAACATTAGAAAATATAGGAATAGTAAAAAATGCAACTGTTAAATTAAATGGTCTTACTTTATTAGCTGGAACTAATGATAGCGGTAAAAGCACTGTTGGTAAAAGTTTGTTTGCTATTTTAAAAGCTTCTGAAAAGAGTAGAGGGGATTATTTTTTTTCTGTTAGAAGACGATATCTTTTAAATAAGATAGATGAATTTAGAGTTGTTGTAACTTATGTTTTAAAAGAAGATCATGATTATGAAAAAGTGGTTAAATATTTAGATGATTTTAAAGTAAGAGTACATGATATTTTATCTACAAGAAGACTTTCAGAAGATAAGAAAAAAGAGGCTATTATTAATCAATTAAATAGTTTTGAAAATGTTGTAAACAGATATCCAAAGCTTACTAAATTTTATTCTACTTTTAGAAAAGAGGTTTTTGAGACTATGTCAGACTTTTTTAGGGAAGAGTTTAGAAAGTTAAATTTTCAAAATATTATTAACTCTTTATTTGATAGGGATATTTGTAATAAGGAAAATCCAAAAAGTAAAATTACATTAACTCACGCAAATCAAATAAGTGCAGCCGGTATCCATTATAATAAAGTAACATTTTTTAGAGAGGCTGGAAAATTTTTTGAAGATGTAACTTATGTTGATTCTCCTGTAATATTGCAACTTATAGATTTACTAAGTGAAGATGATGTAGCTTCAAAAGAGTATCTTCCAACAGCAAAAGATTTAAAACAAAAAATTATAGGTCTTCCTAAAAATATAGAGGATAAGTTTGACAGTGCAAGATTCATAGAAAAAATGATGAGAAAAGTTGAAAGTATTATTGGAGGAGAAGTTGGAGAAAAAGCCGGTAGAATAGAATTTGAAAAAGATGGATATATCTATTCAGTAAAAAATATTTCAGATGGGATTAAGAGCTTTATTTTGTTGTTGCTTTTACTTAAAAAGAATATTCTATTAAAAAATACCCTTTTAGTTATAGAAGAGCCTGAAGTATTTCTTCATCCTAATTGGCAACTTAAGTATGCAAGAATTATTATGGATTTTGTAAAAGGTGGAATTACCGTGTTACTTAATTCCCATTCACCTTATATGATAGAGGCTATCAAAAGCTATGTAAGTTTATATGACTTAGAAGATAAATTTGATGTTTATTTTACTCATAATGGAATAATTAGAAAAGTTGATAATTCTAATGAAAAAACATTTGAAAAAATATTTAATACTTTAGCAGAACCATTTAGTGAAATTGAAAAACTTGAAAAAGAGGTTCAAGAAAAGAAAGGAGTAAAAGAGTATCAAGAAAATGAAAAGGAAGACATAGATGAAGAAGATATACTTTAGTGATTTACTTTTAAAACTTCAAGAGTTTTGGAAAAATAAAGGTTGTAATATTGTAATGCCTTATGATTTTCCAAGTGGAGCTGGAACTTTTCATCCTGCAACTTTACTTAGAAGTCTTGAAGATAGGGAATGGAATGTTGCATATGTAGCACCAAGTAGAAGGCCAACAGATGGAAGATATGGAGAAAACCCTAATAGGCTTGGTAGTTATTATCAGTTTCAAGTTATTATGAAGCCAAGTCCAGATAATATTCAAGAGATTTACCTTGAGAGTCTTGAGTATTTAGGACTTAATTTAAAAGAGCACGATATAAGATTTGTAGAAGATAATTGGGAATCACCAACTCTTGGAGCATGGGGACTTGGTTGGGAGGTATGGCTTGATGGTATGGAAATTACTCAATTTACTTATTTTCAACAAGTGGGAGGATTAAAAACTTTCCCCGTGCCTGTTGAAATAACGTATGGAACTGAGAGACTTGCAATGTATTTGCAAGGAGTGGATAATGTATATGATATAAAATGGAATGAAAATACTACTTATGGGGATATGCATAAAAGAGGTGAATTTGAGTTTTCAAAATATAATTTTGAAGTAGCAGATGTGAATATGCTTTTTAGATGGTTTGAAGATGCTCAAAACGAAGCAAAAAGATGTATAGATGCAAATCTTTCACTTCCTGCTTATGATTATACAATTTTTGCTTCTCACATTTTTAATGTGCTTGATGCAAGAAGTGCTATTTCTCAAACAGAAAGACAAAACTACATTTTAAAAATTAGAGAACTTGCAAAAGGTGTGGCTGAATTATATGTAAAGGAGAGAAGATGAATTTTAATGATAAAATGCAAGAATTTGTTAAAAGATGTGATGAGGTTATATTAATTCAAAAAGTAAAAGTATTAAGAATTATTTAGGTGAATTTATTTTAAAATGAGAGTAAAAGAGATTTATGAATATTTAGATTCTATTTCTCCTTTTTCACTGCAAGAAGAGTGGGATAATAGTGGATTAAATATAGGAGATTTTAATCAAAAAGTTGAAAAAATTTATATATCTTTGGATATAGATGAAAAAGTAATTAATAAAATTGAAGATAATTCACTAATTATTACACATCATCCTTTAATATTTAAAGGTATAAAAAGACTTATTCCTAATAGTTTTTCTTCAAAATATGCAATAGAGCTTATTAAAAAAAATGTTTCTTTAATTGCAATGCATACAAACTTTGATAAAACCCATTTAAATAGATTTTTTGTAGAAAAAGTTTTGAAATTAAAAGGAGAGATTGAAAACTTTATTTATTATATAGATTTTGAAACAAATTTTGAAATATTTACAAGTTATGTAAAAGAGAAAATGAATTTAGAACATTTAAGAGTTGTTAAAACTAAAGATAAAATAAATAGAATAGCAATTACTACTGGTTCTGGAATGGGGCTTTTAGAATATATAAAAGCTGATTGCTTTTTAACAGGAGATATAAAATACCATGAAGCTATGGAAGCAAAAGCAAGAGGAATTAATTTAATAGATATTGAACACTTTCATAGTGAAAAATATTTTATAGATGCTTTAAGCGAAGAACTTGAATTTGAATATGAAAAAATATATGTTTCTAATCCTTTTGATTTAAGATAATTTTAAAAAAAACTATTAAAAGGAAAATTAATGAAAATAGAACTTTTAGAAGACTTAGAACTTGATAGAATTTTTAATATTATGAAGCTTATTGAATAAACATCTATACAAACTCCTAAAAGAAAGAATAAACTTGAAAAAAATTGATTTAATTGTAGATGAATTAAAAAAATATTCCCCTAAAAAAATAATACTTTTTGGCTCTCGTGCAAGAGGTGATAATTTAAAAAATTCCGATATTGATATTGCAGTTGAGCTTGATTTATCATTTAGAGAAAAAAGAAAATTAAAAGAAAAAATAGACTTAATAGCCGGATTATATAGTGTGGATTTAGTTTTTTTTGATGAAATGAGTGATGAATTTAAAAGAAAAGTATTAAAAGAAGGAATTAAGTTATGACAAAAGCAGAGGCTATTTTAAAAATTAAAAATTTTGAAAATGCTTTAAAAAGATTAGAAGAGGGTGTATTAGAAGCAAAAAATGAGTTAGATAAAGATGGTGTAATACAACGATTTGAATTTACAATTGAAACTCTTTGGAAAGCTTTAAGGGCTATTCTTTTATATCAAGGAATTGAGTTTTATTCTCCAAGAGAGTGTATAAAACTTTCATTTAAAGCAAACATTATAGATGATGATGAAATTATTTTAGATATGCTGCTTGATAGGAATATCTCAT
>CAZEOW010000014.1:0-15965 GCA_964514005.1 uncultured Nautiliales bacterium | reverse complement strand
TGAGGAGCTCTGTGCCATCCTTTTTTTATTTCATCACTTCTCATCTTAATCCTTTTTTATTGCTATTTTAGCACAATTCAAACGCTTTTCAGTCTGTTTGAAAAAAATTAAAAATATATTTTTTTTAAACTCTTTATTTTTTCTCTTGACATTTTTTTTTAAAGTTATTATAATTTCACCACTAAAAATGGGCTGTCGCCAAGCGGTAAGGCAACGGACTTTGACTCCGTCATTCGGAGGTTCGAATCCTCCCAGCCCAGCCACTGACGCGGGGTAGAGCAGCCTGGTAGCTCGCCGGGCTCATAACCCGGAGGTCGTGGGTTCAAATCCCGCCCCCGCAACCATTAAGTAATCTGTTTAATCCAACTTCTTGCTTTCTCAAGATCTTCATAAGTATCTATTCCAAAGCTTTTAGTGTTTACTTTTATCATTACTATTTTTTTGCCATTTTCAATTACCCTTAATTGTTCAAGTTTTTCAATATGCTCTAAATTACCTTTCATTTTAACAAATTCATCAAGGCTCTTTTTGGTAAATCCATATATGCCTATATGTCCAAAATATATGTGAGGGTTATTGTCTCTATTATAAGGGATTTTGCTTCTTGAAAAATATATAGCCTCTTTATTTGAGTTAATAACCACTTTTACGATATTAGGGTCTTCTGCCTCAAGTTCACTTATCTCTTTATAACAACTTACCATTGCAAAATCTTTTGATTTTATTTTATTCAGTTTTTCTTTTACGGCATATAAGATTTCAGCTTCTAAAAAAGGTTCATCTCCTTGCATATTTATAACAATATCCTCATTTTTAAGTCCTAAAATATCAGCTGCTTCTTTTATTCTATCGCTTCCGCTTTTGTGGCTTTTATCTGTTATTACTGCATTAAAGCCATAATCTTTACACACATTTATTACTTCTTTACTATCTGTAGCAATACATACATTATCAACTTTGCTTGCAACTTCTGCACACCATATTATCATAGGCTTATTATTAATTTTAGCTAAAACTTTATTTGGAAGTCTTGAAGATGATAATCTTGCAGGAATTATAATCATTTTCTCCCTTTTTGATAAAATTTTATCAAAAAAGGAAGAGTTTGAAGCTTTATCAACCTTTGAATGGATATTGCTATAATAGCGATACAATGTTTTTGTATGATTTTATATCTAAATTTAATTTAAAAGGTAAAGTGTTAGATGTTGGAGGGGGTTGCGGAGTTTTAGGGCTTTTATTAAAAAGAGATTTTCCAAAAATAGAGCTTACATTTATAGAAAAGCAGGAGATTATGGTATCTTTTATAAAAAAGAATATAGAAGAGAACTCTTTTGAGGCTGAGGTAATAGAGGGTGATTTTTTAGATTATAAATTTAATAAAAGATTTGATTTTATAGTTTCAAATCCTCCTTTTTATCAAGGAACTTTAAAAAGTGGAAATGAGATAAAAAAAGTAGCAAGATATGAAGAGTATTTGCCGATGAAAGAGTTTTTTAAAAAAGTAAACGAGTTATTAAAAGAGAGGGGAGAGTTTATATTTTGTTATGATGCAAAAAGAATTGATGATATAATTTTAAAAATGCCAAAACCTTTAAAAGTTACAGATGTAAGGTTTATGTATCCAAGATTAAATAAAAGGGCTACTTTAGTTATGGTAAGAGCAAAAAGACATTCAAAATCTTTAGTAAATATTCATCCTCCTTTAATAGGGTTTGAAGGGGATAGTTATTCATTAGAAGCAAATAATATTTATAAAAAAGCATCTACGCAAAGTATAAAAATATAAAGAGGAAGAAAGATGGATTTAATTGAAAAAGAAGGGTTTAGTTATAAATTTAATCCTAAGGCTTGCAAAGAGTGCGAAGGAAATTGTTGTATAGGAGAGAGTGGATATATATGGGTAAATTATAATGAAATAAAAGAAATATCAGAGTTTCTCGGAATTGACGAAGATAGTTTTAAAAATAGTTTTTTAATAAAGGTTGGGTATAGATACTCTATTAAAGAGCGTCCTTTTAAAGATGGATATGCTTGTATATTTTTTGAAAAGGGCTGTAAGATATATCCTGTAAGACCAATTCAGTGTAGAACATTTCCTTTTTGGGATTATTTTAAAGATAGAGTAGAAGAACTTAAAAAAGAGTGTCCGGGTGTGGTGGTTAATTAGTCTTTTATTTGCAGGATGTAGTTTAAAAACTCTTAATAAAGAGAGTATTAATTTAGATAAAGAGATAGTAAAAGCACTTGTATTGGAAAATGATAATCAATCTGAAAAAGCTATTTTGATTTACGAAAAGCTCTATAATAAAACTAATAAAAGAGTTTTTTTAAGAAAAATTGTAGAAAATCTGTTTTTTTTGAAAAAATATAAAGATGTTTTATCATTAAGCAGTGGATGTTTTTATAATTTTGATAAAAATATATGTAAATATAGAATACTCTCTTTAATTAAACTCTCTAAAATAGAGGATGCTAAAAAAGAGTTATTAAGAATCTCTCATAGAGATTCATTTTTTTATAAGATTATGGTTTATATAGAGTTTAAAAAGAATAATATAAAAGAGATGAGTAGGTATTTAAAATCGTGGTATGCAATAGAAAAAGATGAAAGAATATTATTAAGACTTGTAGATGTTTTAAGAGAGATAAACTCTTATAATGAGGCGGTTGCTTATTTAAGAACTTATATTCAAGAGAATGGATGCAATATAAAAGTGTGTAAAAGGCTTGCTTTAATATATCAAGAAGTATATGATTTTTACTCTTTAGCTAAATTATATGAAATGATGGGAGAGATTGATTCTTCATATTTGAAAAAGGCTTTTAATATATATATTGAAAATGGAGAGTATAAAAAGGCTTTAAAGATAGCTAATGAACTTGGAGGAGTTTATTTATTAAGAGTTTATAGAGTTACAAAAGAGTATAAAAAAGGTGCAAAGCTTGCTTTGAAGTTATACAATAAAACAAAAAACCTCTCTTTTTTAGTAGAGTGGGGATTTTTTAACTATTTTGCTAATAAAAATGAAAAGAGTGCAAAAGAGGTTGTTGAAAAGTTACTTCCTTTTGTAGATAAGATTAAAAATGATGCTGTTTATAATTTTGTAGGATATTTAATGATAGAGTATGATATTGACATAAAAAAGGGGCTAGAGTTTGTAAGAAAAGCTCTTTTAATAAAAGATAACGAAGAGTATAAAGATTCGTTAGCTTGGGGGTATTATAAACTTAAAGAGTGTAAAAAGGCTTATAATATAATAAAACATATTATTTTAGATAATGATGAAGTAAAAATTCATAAGAAAAAGATAAGAGAGTGTAAGGAGCAAAGATGATTTTACAAAAAATTATAGAAAAAACAAAAGAAGATTTAGAAAAAAGAAAAAATCAAACAGATTTTAAAAAATTTTTAAGTATAAAAAGAGATTTTAAAGATGTAAAAAAAGCTTTAAAATCAACACCTTCTAATCCATATAAAATAATTGCTGAAATAAAAAAAGCAAGTCCGAGTAAAGGAGTTATTAGAAAAGATTTTAATCCTTTAGAAATTGCAAAAATTTATAACGAAGTGGCTGATGCTATGAGTATTTTAACTGAACCCCATTTTTTTCAAGGGAGTATAGAATATTTAAAAGAAATTAGTAAATTTAGCAAAATTCCTCTTTTAAGAAAGGATTTTATTATTGATGAATTTCAAATTGCAGAAGCATTTTATATAGGAGCAGATTTTATTCTTTTAATAGCAAAGGCATTAAAAGTAGATGAATTAAAAAGACTTTTTAAATTTGCAAAAGATATTGGACTTGAAGTATTATTTGAAATACATGATAAAGAGGATTTGCAAAAGGCTTTAGATGTAGGAGCAGATATTATAGGCTTTAATCATAGGGACCTTAAAACATTTGAAATGAATATGAATTTAAGTAAAGAGCTCATTCCTTTATTACCTAAAGATGTAATTGTTGTAGCAGAAAGCGGTATAAGTGATTTTGAAACTGTTAAAAAACTTCATACTAATGGAGTAGATGCTTATTTAATAGGGGAGCATTTTATGAGACAAAAAGATATAAAAAGAGAAGTTTTAAAATTAAAAGGAATGAATTTTGCTTAAAATTTAAAAAAGGCAAAATTTGAAAAGGTCTATTTTAGTTTTAACTCTTTTTTTTATAGGATGTTCTACCCATCCAATGGACCCTACTATTAATATGAAACCTCCAAAATATGTAGAACAGATACCAAGTAAAGAGAACGATTTGCCTAGAAACTCTTTAGGTTCTTTATTTACAAATAGTGACAATCTTTTTTCCGATACAAAAGCAAGAAAAGTGAATGATATTGTAACAGTTGTTATAACTGAAGAGATAACCCAATCATCTCAAGCGAGTAAAAAATTGAATGAAGCAAATACAGATTCAAGTTCTTTTAATGCAAATATTAGCGGAGGACTAAATTTAGGCGGAAGAAGATTTGCTCTTAGTAAAACAGGAGTTGATGTAAATTTACCTACTATGAATTCAAGTAGAACTTTTCAAGGGAGTGGAACTCAACAGAGAAATGAAAAGTTTCAAACTACTGTTACTGCAAGAATTGTAAAAATCTTAGCAAATGGAAACTATTTTATATCCGGTAGCAGAGAGTTATATGTTGATGGTCAAAAACAGGTTATTCAAATTAGTGGGGTTATAAGAGCTGAAGATATAGGAGCTGATAATACTATAGATTCAAAATATATCTCAGATGCAAAAATAGCATATAAAACAGAAGGAGATTTAAAAAGATACACAGAGCAAAATTGGTTTGCTAAAATTTGGAATGCTTTGTTTCCTTGGTAGATTAAGTTTTAAATTTATCTTTTTAGATTATTAACAGTTTGAAGCATTTCATCACTTGTAACTATTGCTTTACTTGCAGCATCGTATGCTCTTTGACCTGTTATTAAGTCTGTCATTTCATCTACTAACTGAACATTGCTCATTTCAAGAAATCCTTGTCTTATCTCTCCTGTCCCGTCAAGCCCTGGTGTTGTTACTATAGGATCTCCTGAAGCAGACGTATTTATGTATAAATTGCTACCAAGTGAGTGCAGACCTGCTGGATTTATAAATTTTGCAACTTGAATTTGTCCGATTTGTTGCATTTGAGTTTGACCTGCTTCTAAAATACTAACAGTGCCATCTGTTCCTATTGAGAGCTGAACTGTATCTGCTGGTAGAGTAATTTCTGGAATAATTTTATATCCGTCTGATGTAACTAAATTTCCGTTTGCATCTAGTTTTAAAGCTCCATCTCTTGTATATGCTATTCTTCCATCTGGCAATTGGACTTGTAAAAATCCATCTCCTTGAATAGCAATATCAAGATTATTTCCTGTTTCTTTAAAGTTTCCTTGAGTAAATATTTTTGTTACAGCAGTTGGTCTTGCTCCAAGTCCTACAGTAATTCCTGTTGGAGATTGGGTTGTAGTAGATGTGGAAGTGCCTGCATATTCCATTGTTTGATAAAAAAGGTCTGCAAATTCTGCTCTTTGTTTTTTATATCCTATTGTGTTTACATTTGATATATTGTTTGATACTACATCAATTTGCATTTGTTGAGCTACCATACCAGTTGCCGCAGTATAAAGACTTCTTAACATTTTATATCCTTTTAATTATCCTTTTATATTTGCAAGTTTATCAATGGCATTTTTATTTAAATCATCCATATAAGTTGTCATTACTTTTTGATAAGCTTCTACTAAACGGTTTGTTTCTATTAATTGGGTCATTTGAGTTACTGGATTTACATTTGACTTTTCTAAAAATCCTTGAATAGTCGAATTTGTTGTATATAAAGTTGCTGTATCTGGAATGAAATCAAATAGATTATTGCCTACTTTTTTTAGTGTGTTTAAATTATCGATTTTTACAATTTTAAAAGTGGCTATTTTTTGGTTATTTTGATATATATTTGCATTTTTATCTATTGTAATTGTTGCATTGGGTGCAATTTTTATAGGATTATTTTGAGTATCTAATACTTTATATCCGTTTGATGTTACTAAAAATCCCTCTTTATCTATTTCAAAGTTTCCTGCTCTTGTTAGTTTTTCTCCCGTTGGAGTTTGAATTAAAAAGAAAAAATTTTTATCTTTTAATGCTACATCTAAAGGATTTCCGGTTCGTTGTAAATTGCCTACGCTAAAGTCTGTATATTCTTCTACTATAATAGGGACTTTGTTTATTGCTCTATTTAAAAATTTAGCAGCTTCTTTTGTATTGTTGTTTAGAGGAAGATTATCTCTTACTTCTTTAAAGATTTTTTCAAAGTCTCCGATAATAATATTGTCTTGCTTATATCCATCGGTATTGACATTTGCAAGATTATTTGATATTACATTTAATCTATTAAATTGAGTTACCATAGCACCGGTTGCACTATAAAAACCGTTTAGCATATTAAGCCTTTTTTGTAAAACAAGCAAAAAATGTTCCGTAAAATATGTTGTATAATTATAATAAAGTTTTCCAAAAAGGAGAAAATTAATGCCTTTATCTAAAGAACTTGAAAAATTAATAACTTCAAATAAAAATGGAATTGTTACTTATGAAAATATTGTAAGCTATCTTTCAAAATCTCCTACAAAAAAAGAAGCAAAAGATATTTTAAAATTAGTAACAAAAAATGGTATAAAATTAATGACGGCGGCTGAAGTTGCAAAACTTAAGAATCTTGAAGATGTAGTAAAAAATGAAGAAGAGAGAGAAAGAAAAAAAGAGGAACTAGCAGAAGATATTTTAAAAGATAAAGAACTGCTTGAATGGAGTAGATCCGATAGTCCTGTTAGAATGTATTTAAGAGAGATGGGTCATATTCCGCTTCTTGATAAAGATGAAGAGATTGAAATTTTTAGAAGAATCCAACTTGGAGAAGAGATAATACTTGATGCAATCTGTTCAATTCCGTTTTTGATTGATTTAGTATTAAAATATAAAGAACCGCTTCTTAATAGAGAAAGAAGAGTTAAAGAGCTTTTTAAAAGTTTTATTGATGAAGATGAGATTGAAGAGGAGGATACAAAAGAGGGCAAGAAAGCAAAAAAAATATCTCTTAGAGAGAAAAAGATTAATGAATTGTTTAAAAATCTTGAAAAGGCAAAAAAAGAGTGGGAAAAAGTTATTGACGAATATAATCGTGTTTTACACGATGATTCTATGAAAGAAGAAGATAGACTTTATAAAATTTTAACCTTAACATTTAAAAAGAGAAAAGTAAAAGATGCTTTAACTGAACTTGGATATACATCTAAACTTATTAATGAAATTGTAAAAACGGTTGAGACGGCTCTTAAAGGTGATAAAGATTTTGAAAAAGAGCTTAAAAAAAGAGAGTATAAACTGCCTTTGTTTAATGACCAGTTAAAAAGACTTCATAAAGAGATTTTAGCTAAAATTACTGAACTTAGCAAGGAAGAGATTGCGGCAATGGTGCCTGAACATACGATGGTTAATGTATATATGGATATTAAAAAGTTAGTAGAAGCAAAAAAAGCAAGCGAAAATACTTTTGGAATGGACCCTAAAAAACTTGAAGTAATTCTTGAGCAGTTAAAAAGAGGTAAAAAGATAGTTACTGAAGCAAAAGAAAAAATGGCAAGAGCAAACTTAAGACTTGTTGTAAGTATTGCAAAAAAATATACCAATAGAGGCCTTCCATTTCTTGATTTAATTCAAGAGGGAAATATTGGGCTTATGAAAGCAATTGATAAATTTGAGTTTGAAAAAGGATATAAATTTTCAACTTATGCGACTTGGTGGATTAGACAAGCAATTTCTCGTGCTATTGCAGATCAGGCAAGAACGGTTAGAATTCCGATACATATGATAGAAAATATTAATCAAATTAATAAAATTATTAGAAAGAATGTTCAGGAAGAAGGAAAAGAACCAACTCTTGAAGTTATTGCAAAAGAGATGAAAATGCCAATAGAAAAAGTTAAACAGATTCTTAAAATTTCAAAAGAACCTATCTCTCTTGAAGCACCTGTTGGAGAAGAAGAAGATGGAAAATTTGGAGATTTTATTGAAGATAAAAGCTTTACAAATCCTTATGAAGAAGTTGTAAATGAGGATTTAAGAAAACATATTGAAGAGATTTTAGAACAATTAAATGAAAGAGAAAGAGCTGTAATTAAAATGAGATTTGGGCTTATGCCAGATAAGAGTGAAAGAACATTAGAAGAGATTGGAAAAGCTTTAAATGTTACTCGTGAGAGAGTTAGACAAATTGAAAGTAGTGCTATTAAAAAACTTAGACATCCAAATATTGGGAAATTTTTGAAAAATTATATTGAGGGGTAATGTGATATAATTATGAAAAAGGTATAGTATGCAATATATGTTACCAAGAGATGTTTTTGATGTATTAGTTGAGACATTCAAAAGCAGAGAAAAAGCAGAAAAATTTGCAAAGGCTCTTGAAGATATTATTAATTTTTCAAGAGATAAATCAAAAGAGGAAATTTCTCAAAAAAAAGAGCATCTTAAAATTGAATTAAAAGAAGAGTTAAAAAATGAATTAGTAACAAGAGAAATTTTTGAAGAAAGATTTAATAGTATAGATGAGAAATTTAATAGTATAGATGAAAGATTTAAAACTATAGATGAAAGATTTAAGATGATAGATGAGAGATTTAAAATGTTAAATTTCAAAATAAATATCTTAATTGCCCTTACATTAATAGTTATAACTTTTGCAAATCCTACATTTGTTGAGCTTGTAAAAAATATATTTAAGTAGGTAAAAATGAAAAAGTGGGAGTTTATTAAAAAGTTTTTAATTAAATTTATTCAAGAAGAAATCACTAAAACAGGTTTACAAAAAGGGATTTGTGGATTAAGTGGAGGAATTGATAGTGCAGTAGTAGCAGTTTTGGCAAAAGAGGCATTAAAAGATAACTTTAAAGCTTTTCTTTTGCCAAGTCAGTTTTCTTCTAAAGAGAGTGTAAGCGATGCTTTAAAACTTTGTGAGAAGTTTAATATAGATTATGAAATTATCTCTATTGCTCCTTTGATTGAAGCTTATAAAATCGATGATAAAGTTAGGTTAGGAAACTTTAGTGCAAGAATGAGAATGGCAATTTTATATGATAAAAGTGCTGAGCTTAATGCACTTGTAATAGGAACAAGTAATAAGACTGAGTTAATGTTAGGGTATGGGACACTTTTTGGAGATTTAGCAAGTGCACTAAATCCTATTGGAGATTTGTATAAGAGTGAAATTTTTGAATTTGCTAAATTTTTAGGAGTTAATGAAGAAATTATTAATAAACCTCCAAGTGCCGATTTGTGGCAAGGTCAAAGTGATGAAAAAGAACTAGGATATGCGTATTCTCAGATTGATCCTGTATTAGAAGATTTTGTAGATAATAGAGCTACAAAAGAGGAGCTATTGGAAAAATATGATAAAAATTTGGTAGAATTTATTTTAAAAAGAGTTTATCAAAATCAGTTTAAAAGAAAAGGGCCTATTATTGCTAAATTAAAATCAAGAACAATAGGACATGACTTTTTGTATGAAAGGGATATAAGACTGTGAGGATAGTAGTAGTACTCTTTTTTATAGTAATTAGTGCTTTTGCTCAGCCAAAAGCTCAATATAGAGTAGATTATACAGATATTGATAAGCTTGAATTTTTGAGTTTTAAAAAAAGAAAACAGCTTCTTTTTTATATGAATCTTTGTGAAACAAGATATAAATATTGCTTTAAAAGTGCTCATCTTTTGGCAAATGAGGTTATTGCTCCTGTAATTTTACAAGGAATTCCTTTAACAAAAGAGCAAAGACATATATTTGATGGTATGATAGAGCTTACAAAAAAATATTATAGAAAAGCGTGTAGATTATATTTTAAAGCGTGTGTAGAAAAAAGAAAGTTTAGAGACTTTCTAATTATGATAAATAAAGAATGATTTATAAATTTTTTGAAGATTTGCTTTTTTATCCAAAATGGTATCACTATCCTTTTATATTTCTATTATTTCCTTTTTCTTTACTCTATTATTTAATCGTTTTTTTTAAGTTTCCAAGAAGATACGAAGACTTAGGTGTTCCTATTATAAGTATAGGCAATATTATAGTAGGTGGAAGTGGTAAAACACCTTTTAGTATTGCTCTTGCAAATAAGTTAGATTATAAAGTTGCAGTTGTATTAAGAGGATATAAAAGAAACTCAAAAGGTTTAGTTGTTGTAAAAAATAAGAAAATATTAGTAGATACTAATATTAGTGGTGATGAAGCAATGGAGATAGCTATTTCTACTGATGCTATTGTTATAGTAAGTGAAGATAGAAAAAAAGGTATTTTAAAAGCTAAGAGTTTAGGAGCTGAGGTTGTTATTTTAGATGATGGGTTTGATAAACCTTTTAAAAAATTTAATATTGTAATAGATGAAAAAATTAAAAATCCTTTTGTTTTACCAGCAGGTGGTTATAGATATCCAAGAAGTTTTTTAAAATATGCAGATGTTGTAACCACTCTAAAAAGAAAAGTTAAATGTCCTAAAGGAGATATATTAATTAGTGCTATTTCAAAACCTAATAGACTTTTGAAGTATTGTAATTTAGAGTATAAATTTTTTCCAGACCATTATGATTTTAAGTTTGAAGATATTAAAGAATTTAAAAATAAAGTAATTGTGTGCACAAAAAAAGATTTTGTAAAACTTAAAAAGTTTGATTTAAAATTGAAAATTATAGATTTGCAAATAGAGATTGAAGAAAAAATTTTTAGAGAAATTGAACAATATTTGCTAAAATTCTATAAAAAAGGAAAATAATGGAAATTAAAGAACAATTAAAAGAAGATGAAAAACTACTTGTAAAAGTTTTTCAGCTTGAGAAGTTTGTAAAAAAGTATAAATATCATTTAATAGCAGGAGCTGTTTTGATTGTATCTTTTTTTGTAGGAAAGAGTATTTATGATTATAATCATACTCAAATGTTAATAAAAACAAATAAAGCGTTTGAAAAACTTATGCAAAATCCAAATGATAAAACGGCTCTTAATGTTTTAAAAGAGAATAAAACTCTTTATAATCTTTATCTTTTAACTCAAAATAAAAAAGTAAATGATCCTAAATTAGCGGCAATATCTGCTTATAAAGAGGCTTTAGAAAAAGGTGATATAAAGTCTCTTAAAAATTATCTTTTAAATCCAAATTACGATATTTTAAAAGACTCTATAAGGTTTAATTTAATGAGACTTTATTTACAAAAAGGCAATAGAAAAAATGCTTTAAATCTTTATAAAGAAATTTCTAAAGATTCTGATTATTATAAATTAGCAACTTTTTTACTTCATTATGGGATTGTTAAATGAAAAGAGTCTATTTAATAGGATTTTTGCTATTTGCAGGTTGTAGTGTAAAGGATTATTATGTTCCTAAAAACAAAATGGAAAATCATTTACCGGTAAAAGTTAATTATAATAAAAAGTTAATAGATTATAAAGGTGATAATTTAACATTTCAAAGTTTAGTTTTAAAAGGTAAAAAGGCTATTTATGTTAATAGCGATTTGCAAAATCATAATCTTGGAAAATTTACTAAGTTTGATAAAGATGTAGCAGTCTATAATGATACTATATGGATTTTATCTACTAATAAAAAATATAAATTGCCATTTACTATTTTTTCTCTTAAGAAAGATAAAAACTTAATAGCTTTTGTGTTAGAAGATAATAGATATGGGATCTTAGATTTAAATAACTCTAAAATAACCATTTTTAATGAAAAACCTGCTTTGAGTGTAAGATATAATTTTGCAAAGCCTTTCTTTTATGAAGGGCTTATACTCTATCCTCTTTTAAATGGTAAATTAGCAGTTGTAGATAGTAAGGAAAAACAATTTATTAGAAATATTTTAATATCTTCTGATGAGATTAATTCAAATATTATTTTTATGAAAATAGTAGATAATCAGCTTTTTATTGCTACTTCAAAAAAAATTATTTTATTTAATTCTAATTTTTTAATAGATTATGTAGCAGATATTAAACATATTATAAATATGGGAAAATTTTTATATGTTTTTACTTCTTATGGGGATATTATAAAGCTTGATTCTAATTTAAAAGAGATAAAAAGAGTAAAGCTTCCTTTTGCATCTTTTTATGAGCCGTCAATTTGTAATCAAAATATATATGTAGTAGAAAAAGGAGGATATTTGTTAAAAATTACTCCTTCTTTAAAAGTTTCTGTTTATAGAGGAAATAATTTTAAATTAGGAGAGTGGGATAGATTAAAGATTTTAAATTGTAAGATTTATAATTCTAATAAGGTGTTTACAATTGAGTAGATATCTTGAGGCTTTTTTAGAGTATTTGGTAATTAATAAAGGTGTTAGTAAAAATACTTATGAGGCTTATAAAAGAGATTTAGTTCAGTTTGAAGAGTTTTTAGGTAAAGATATCTTAGAAGCAGAAAGTAGTGAGATTATAGAGTTTTTATCTACTATTGAAAATAAAAGATCTTTAAATAGAAAGCTTAGTAGTATAAACGCTTTTTTTGATTTTGCTTATAAAAAAGAGTGGGTTGAGAGTAAACATAAAATAAAACAGGCAAAAATTCCAAAAACGCTTCCTAAATTTTTAACAAAAGAGGAGATTTTAAGAGGACTTGAAGGAATTGATGAAAATAATTGGTTTAATTTAAGAGATAAAGCTTTAATTTTATTTTTATACGCAACAGGTATGAGGATTAGTGAGGCACTAAATACGAAACAATCTGATATAGAAAATGGATGGGTTACTATTCCTATGGCAAAGGGTGAAAAGCAAAGAGTTGTGCCAGTTGCAGATATTGCTCTTAAAGCATTAAACGAGTATTTAAAAAAAAGACCTTGCAGTGAAGATATTATTTTTGTAAATAAAAATTGCAAAAAATTATCTAGAATTAGTGCGTTTAATATTACTAAAAAATATTTAAATGTTTCTCCTCATGTTTTAAGACACTCTTTTGCTACAGCCTTAGTATTAGGAGGAGCTGATTTAAGAGTTGTTCAAGAGTTATTAGGACACGCTTCTTTAAATACTACTCAGATATATACTCATCTTCAAAAAGAGCATTTAAGAGATACAGTTTTAAAATATCATCCATTAGAAGATTTGGAATGAAAGAAGTGGTAGATGCTTTATTAAAATATAATATTGTTTGTAAGAAGTTAGAAAAAATTTCTTTTCCTACTAAAAAAAGAGTTGATGTTTTTTTGGGAGTAAATTTAAAGAGTGAATATTGTTTAGTTGTGAGAATCTATAAAAAAAGTAGGTTTTTAAGAAAAGATATTGAATTTTTGAATGAAATTGAAAAGTTTTTTAAAATAAATTTTAGAAGAAAGAAAAAGATTGTAATTTTAAAAGAGATATGCTCAAAAGCAAAGAGTGAAATTAATGAATGGAGAGTAATAGATGGTATTGGTTGATATTGGAAATACTCACTATCACATAAAGAAAGGTTCTACTTTAATTCATACTAAAAAAGTGCCTACATTAGAAGGAGATATTTTTTATATAAGTGTAAATGATGCTAATGAAATGAGCTTTTTGCTTGAAAATCCTAATGCTATTAACTTAAAAGATTATGTTAATTTTAATACAGAGTATACAGATTTAGGTATAGATAGAATTATGGCTTGTAAAAATGTGCATACAGGACTTGTTGTTGATGCTGGAAGTGCTGTTACTATTGATATAATGGTAGGGGGATTTCATTTAGGGGGACTTATTATGCCTGGAATAAAGGCTTTTGAGTTTGCTTTTGGTAAAATTTCAAAAAAACTGATATATCATTTAGATGAATTTGATAAAACTAAGCTTCCTAATTCTACAAAAGAGGCTTTAAGTTGGGGTAGTATAGGAAGTATTGTATTTATGATAGAAAAACTTAGGAAAAATATGCCGGTTTTTATAACAGGAGGAGATGGAGAGTTTTTGTCTAAATTTGTGGATAGAAGTGAATATATAGAGGATTTGGTTTTTAGAGGAATGATTAAAACTATAAAGGAAGATTATGAAAATAGCGTTGCCAAAGGGTAGAGTTGCAGATGAGGTTTTGAATATTTTTCAAAAGATTTTTAATGAAAAGTTTGAATTTGAAAGTAGAAAGCTTATCTTAAAAAAAGCTGGCTTTACTTTTTATAATGTAAGAAACTGGGATGTTGCTACTTATGTTGAAAATGGAGCAGTGGATATAGGTGTTGTTGGATATGATGTAATTAGTGAGTTAAATAGTGATGTATATGAAATTTTGGATTTAGGAATTGGTAAATGTAGAGTAAGTGTTGCCGGTATAAAGGGAGATAATAGCTATAAAAATAAAACTAAATTAGTAGTAGCAAGTAAACTTGCAAATATTGCAAAAGGGTATTTTGATAAAAAAGGAGTAGCAGTAAGTATTATTAAATTAAATGGTTCAATTGAACTTGCTCCTTTAGTTGGGCTTAGTGATTTAATTGTAGATATTGTAGAAACAGGAACTACTCTAAAAGAGAATGGATTAGAAGAAAAAGAAGTTATTTTACATTCTAGTGTAAGAGTAATAGCTAATAAAAACTCTTTTATTCAAAAAAGAGATGAAATTTTAAATTTAATAGAAAAAATTAAGGAAGTTTATGGGGCTTGATTTATATGCAAGAATTGAAGAGCTTTTTTTAGATAAAGAAGCAGCAGATACATTATGGATGGAGTTTATTAAGATTTTTAAAGAGTATAATATTGATGATATTTTAGATATAGGATGTGGGAGCGGGCAATTTTGTGATTTAGCAAGTAGATATGGAATAAATATAAAAGGAATTGACCTTAGCAAAAAGCAAGTTGAAAAAGCAAAAAAATTATGTGATTGTGAAGCAGTTGATGTATGTGAACTAAATAAAAAGTTTAAAAATGCTTGTGCTGTTTTTGATGTAGTAAATTATATGAATGAAATTGAATTAAAAAGATTTTTTCAATGCGTAGAAAAAATAATAGATGAGTATTTTATTTTTGATATAAATACTTATTATGCAATGAGTGATTTAGCAGTAGGGACTTTAAAAGCTGAAGAAGAGAATAGATTTAGTGTTTTGTATTCAGATTTTTACGATGATAAACTTGTTACTGAAATTACTCTATTTGAAAAAGTAGGGGAGTGTTATAATAAAGAACAAAAATCTATTACTCAATATTATCACTCTTTAAAAGATATAGAAAATTTAACTAATCTTAAATTAATAGATGTTGTGCCTGTTTCTTTATATGGAAGTGAAGAGGCTGAGAAGTTGATTTTAGTTATGAAAAAGGCTACTTAGCCTTAAAACTCTCTTTTGTAATGCAAAATTCTTTTACAAAACATTTATTACATTTTGGATTTTTAGCAGTGCAGATGTATCTTCCAAAAAGTACAAATGCTTGATGAAGTTCGTTTAAATCTGTTTTAAAGGCTTTGATTAAATCTTTTTCTGTTTCAATTACGTTTTTAGCATCTGTAATACCAAGTCTATGAACTACTCTAAATACGTGAGTATCTACTGCCATTTTATTTTCGCCTTTTAGTTCTATCAAAAATACGTTTGCAGTTTTATTTCCAACGCCTGGAAGTTTTATAAGCTCTTTATGAGTTTTTGGAATAGTTCCATTGTATTCTTTTTCTACAATTTTTGCCATTTCTATTAAATTTTTTGCTTTATTATTAAAAAAGTTACACGATTTTATAAGCTCTTTTACTTCTTCAAAAGTAGCATTTGAGAGTTCTTTAGTAGATGGATATTTTTTAAAAAGATTAGGAGTTATAATATTTACTCTTTTATCTGTGCATTGAGCTGATAAAATAATAGCTACTAATAATTCATACTCATTATTATAGTTTAATTCTGTTTTGCTACCTTTATATTTTTCTAAAAATCTTTTTTTTATCTCTTTTAACTCTTTAGGATTTCTTAAAACCATTA
>CAZEOW010000013.1:0-16409 GCA_964514005.1 uncultured Nautiliales bacterium | reverse complement strand
TGCAAAAGCTTTTAATAAATTACAAAAAAAATGTTTTAAAAAAAATTAAAAAATATAATCTTACATTTGATGAAAAAGCTCTTTATATTACTATTAGAAAACTTTCAAGTAAAGAGTTTGAAATTTTATTTGCTAATCCAAGAAAAAGTGTTTTTAACTATATAAAAGGGCTTTTTTTATTTGATTTATTAGAGCTTTATAATGATAGAATGATTATTACTCTTAATGAGGAGACAAAAAGAATAGTTAATGCTTTAGTTAGTAGAAATAGTATTATGGGATATAAAGTTGCTTTTAATATTGATGAGAGTGAATTTGAATATAAACACTCTTTTAATGTAGATGGTTCTATTAAAGAGTATTTAACTAAAATTAGAAATGCACTTGAGCTTTTTGGAGTAAATAGTATTGATGAATTTGATTTAATAAAAAAAGAGTATAGAAGACTTGCTAAAAAGTATCATCCAGATTTGCATAGAAATAAGCCAGAACTAATTCAAAAGATATATAACAAGAAATTTATGAGAGTTAAAGAATCTTATGAGTTATTAGAAGAGTATTATAATTTTAAAAAATAGATTTAAAACTGATTTAATAAACTTAATGTTTCATTAAAAGGTACTAACTCATCAGTGGTTTGTTTTAAAAAGTTTTCCATAAAATCTTTTTTCTTAATAGCTTCATCTAACTCCTTATCTCCACCTTGATAAGCACCAATTCTAAGTAAAACTTCATTTTCTTTGAGTAAGGAGTATAACCTCTTAAATTTTTGAGCTTTTAAAAGGTGCTCTTTACTAACAACACTACTCATAACTCTACTTGCAGAGTTTAGAATATTAATAGGAGGATAAATTCCAATATCTGTTAATTCTCTACTTAAAATAATGTGTCCATCTAATATACTTCTTGCTTGATCAGCAATAGGGTCTAAAGATGTCTCATCTCCTTCTACTAATACAGTAAAAAAGGCAGTAATTGAGCCTTTGTCTTTTTCTTTTCCAGCTCTTTCCATAAGTTGAGGTAAAATCATTATAGAACTTGGCGGGTAACCTTTACTTGTAGGAGGTTCTCCCATAGCAAGTCCTATTTCTCTTTGAGCCATTGCAAATCTTGTAACGCTATCCATTAAAAATAATACATCTTTGCCGTTATCTTTAAAATACTCAGCCACAGCCATAGCAGAAAAGGCACCATATTTTCTCATTAAAGCAGAATCATCACTTGTAGCTACAATTAAAACTGTATTTGTTAAATCCCCTTTTAAATTATGTTCTATAAATTCTGGAATTTCTCTTCCTCTTTCGCCTATTAAAGCAATTACCTTTACATCAGCTTTACTTCCTCTTACAATCATACTCATTAAAGAGCTTTTTCCAACTCCACTTCCTGCAAAAATTCCAAGTTTTTGACCTTTCCCACATGTTAAAAGACCATCAATAGCTTTTACTTTTGTTTCAAAAACTTCATTAATAAGACCTCTTTTTAGTGGAGAAATAGGCTTTTTCATAATAGGATAGCGTTTTGAAAACTCAATGCTTCCTTTTTCATCAAGAGGATTCATAAAAGGATCAACTATTCTTCCTAAAAGTCCATCTCCTACTGGAATTTTCATGCCATTTTCATCTATAAAAATTTTATCTCCTACTTTAAACCCTTCAAGAAAACTAAAAGGAGTAACTATAAATCTGTTTTTTTCTACTACCGTTACCATTCCTAATGTTTCATTTTCATTAGAAACTATTCTTACAATATCTCCTATTCCCGGATTAAGTCCGCTTGCTTCTAAGGAAGTAGGATTAATTTTAGTAATATTTCCAAATGGCTTTGATAGTTTAGTTGTTTTTAGTTTTGTTTTTATTTTAGATAGTCCCATTTATTTCCTTAAAAGTGAGTTTGTATAGGAGAATTTATAATATTAAAAAATTCTTCTCTTGTTTTTTCGTCTAAAAATACCCCTCTTAAGGCAGAACTTGACGTATAAGAGTGCTTGCTCTCAACTCCTCTCATCTCCATACACATATGTCTTGCATGAATAACAACTCCTACACCTTTTGGTTTTACAACTTCCATAATAGCATCGGCAATCTGTTCTGTTAGCTGTTCTTGAATTTGAAGTCTTCTTGCAAAAATATTTACCATTCTTGGAATTTTACTAAGCCCTACAACTTTTTTATCTGGAATATAAGCTACATGCACTCTTCCAAAAAATGGTAATATATGATGCTCACATAAAGAGTAAAACTCTATATTTCTTACAACTACCATTTCATTATTTGTAGAATCAAAAAGTGCATCATTTAAAACCTCTTTTGGGTCTTTAAAATACCCACTACAAAGATATTCAAAACTTTTTGCAACTCTTTTTGGAGTTTTTATAAGGCCGTCTCTATTTACGTCTTCTCCTATAGCTTCAATTATCATTTTAGCAGCTGTTTCAAGTTTTTTTAAATCAACTCTCATTGTTATCCTTTAATTTTTTTGGTATTATATCCTTTAAAAAAAGGATTTTTTATGGTAGAGGCAAAGAAAATTGATTCGGCTAATAGTATAATTGAATCAATAATTGAAAATCAAGAGTTAGAAGCAAAAAAAGAGAAAATTGCTAAAAATATTGCAAAAACAGCAAAAATTCAAGGTTTTAGACCAGGCAAAGTTCCTGTAAAATTAGTTAAAAAAATGTATAGCACTCAGATTGAACACGATGCTGTTAGTGAAGCTATTCAAGATGCGTTAAATGAAGGATTAAAAAAACTTGATATTAAAGATTTAATAGCAGAACCGGAAGTAACTAAATTTGAAAAAAAAGAGGAAAAAATTGAAGTAGAAATTAAAGTTGCAACAAGGCCAGAAATTAATATAAATGATGAATATAAAGAGTGTGTGCCAGAAATTGAAAAACCTCAAGTAAGTGATGAAGAAGTTGAAAAAGAGTTAGAACAAATAGCAAAAAGTTTTGCTGAAAGTAAAATTTCTCAAAAAGAGACTCTTGAAAAAGGAGATATAGCAGTAATAGACTTTACTGGATATATTGATGGCGAAAAAATGGAAAATGGAAGTGCTGAGGCTTATCCACTTGAAATTGGAAGCAATCAATTTATACCTGGATTTGAAGAGCAATTAATAGGAATGAAAGTTGGTGAGAGTAACAAAATTAAAGTAACATTCCCTGAAGATTATCATGCAAAAGAACTTGCAGGAAAAGAAGCAGAGTTTGAAGTAACTCTTCAAGAGATTCAAGAAAAAGTTCCAGCAGAAATTAACGATGAACTTGCAAAAAAATATCTAAATAATCAAGAATCAACTCTTGATGAATTAAAAGAATATGTAAAAAACTCTGTTGAAAATAGAAAAAAAGCTGAAATATTTAACCCTAAAAAAGATGAAATTCTTGAATGTTTAGTAAAAAAATATGATATTGATGTTCCAGAAATTGTTGTGAATAAAGAAGTTGATATTATTATAGATAATGAAGCACAAAAAATGACACCAGCTGAATTAAAAGAAATTCAAGAAAATCCTGAAAAAATTAAAGAGTTAAGAGAAAAATTCTTACCAGAAGCAAAAGATAGAGTAAAACTTACATTTTTAATTGATGAAATAGCAAAAAAGGAAAATATAACAGCAACTGATGAAGAAATTAGCAATTTAATCTATTATGAAGCATTACTTCAAGGACAAAATCCACAAGATGTATTAAAATATTATCAAGATAATAATCTTTTGCCTGTTTTAAAAATGAACTTAATTGAAGATAAACTTTTAAATAAACTTTTAGAAGATAAAATGAAAGGATAATCGTGAGTATCCTAATTCCAACAGTTATAGAAAAAACAGGAAGAGGTGAAAGAGCTTATGATATTTACTCTCGCTTACTTAAAGATAGAATAATTATGCTCCAGGGTGAAATTAATGACCATGTAGCAAGTATAATAGTAGCTCAAATGCTCTTTTTAGAAGCAGAAAACCCTGAAAAAGATATATATCTTTACATAAATTCTCCAGGTGGAGTTGTAACAAGTGGATTTGCAATATATGATACAATGAATTATATAAAACCTGATGTTGTAACTATTTGTATGGGACAAGCTGCAAGTATGGGTGCTTTTCTTTTAAGTAGCGGAGCTAAAGGAAAAAGATTTGCCTTGCCTCATGCAAGAATAATGATTCATCAGCCATTAGGTGGGGCTCAAGGACAGGCTACAGATATAGAAATTCACGCAAAAGAGATTTTAAGAATGAAAAAAGAGCTAAATAAAATTTTAGCTGAAAATACAGCTCAAAGTATAAGAAAGATAGAAAAAGATACAGAAAGAGATTTCTTTATGAGTGCAGAAGAAGCTTTAAAGTATGGTTTAATAGATAAAGTTTTGAAAAAAAGAGAAGGTTAATGGCAGGTAATAAAGAAAATTTCGAAACAGTTCAAACTAATAGCTTATCAGAACCAACGACTCCTCTTGAGGAGTTTGCTAAAAAAGTATTTGATAAATTAATTGCAGAAAATATCCCTCCAATTCCTTATAATTATAAGGTAACTTTTTTTAATATGCTTGATAATGAGGATGAAACTTTTAGAAAACAAGTATATGAATTAATCTCTTTAGAAGAGACTAATGAGCTTGAAAAAGATATTGAGTTTGAAAAAAGATTAAAAGCTTCTTTTAAGTTTTCTAAAGAAATCTTACAAAGAACTGCTATTCTTTATAAATATATAAATTTAATGAATGATTTAATTAAAAGCTATAAAAAAGAAGTAGCTAATGCCGCAAATCCAAAATTAGTAAAAAAACTTATGAATAATTTAGATACAAAAATTGATAAAATATCATCTAAATTTACAAATGAATTAAAAGAAATAAAAAGAATTTATTCAAAAAATATAGAAATCTTAAAAGAAGTTGAAAACAGCTCAATTTTTGATTCAGAATATGGGGTATATAATAAAAACTTTTTTGTAAAAGAATTGACAAAAGAGATTGCTTTAATAAATAGATTTAAACATACAAGTTCAATTATTATTTTAAAAGTAAAAAATAAAATATTACGAACTTTTCAATCAGAGAAATCTAAGATTCTTGTAAATAGAAGTATTGCAAAAATTATGTTAAAAACTTCAAGGAGAACTGATATTGTATCTCATTTAGGTGAAGGTAAATTTGTAATGCTGTTAAAACAGACAGATAGAGTAGGAGCCAGTAAAACAGCGGAAAGACTTGCAGATATGATTAGTTATTCTTCTATATTTTTAGAAGGTGAAGAAGTTAATATGGAGATTGTTGCTGGTATTGCTGAAATAATTTCAGCAGATATTTCAACAGAAGATTATATTTTAAGTGCTTTTAAAGCTTTAGAGAAAGCTGAAAAAGATGAAACTTTATACTATATTTACGAAGAAGGAATGTGATGGTACTTGATATAGTAACTTATCCAAATAAAATATTAAAACAAATCTCAAAACCTGTAGAAAGATTTGATAAAGAGCTTCATACTTTTCTTGATGATATGTATGAAACTATGATAGCTAAAAATGGAGTAGGGCTTGCTGCTATCCAAGTTGGAGTGCCTATTAGAGCTTTAATAATAGATATAGGAGATGAAGAAGGCAAACAAAGCAAAGATACGTTAATTGAAGTTATAAATCCAGAATTTTTAGAGTGGAGTGGAACTCAAAAAGATAAAGAAGGATGTTTAAGTGTACCTGAATATTACGATGAAGTAGAAAGATATGCAAAAGTAAAAGTAAAATTTTTTGATAGGTTTGGAAAAGAGTATATTATGGATGCTGAAGGATTATTAAGTGTTGCTTTTCAACACGAAACAGACCATCTTGATGGACATCTATTTATAGAGAGATTAGATTACATTAAAAGAAAAAAGTTTGAAAAAGAATGGAAAAAGCTTCTCAAAAAACAAAAAAAATAATATCAGCTACTTTAAATGGATTTAATGCTCAAAAAGTAGAAGTAGAAAGTTCTTTTACAAAAGCTCTTCCAGGCTTTTCAATAGTAGGACTTGGAAGTCAATCTATTCAAGAGGCAAAAGAGAGAGTAAAATCGGCTCTTTTAAATAACGATTTTTCCTTTCCTCCTTTAAAAATCACTATTTCACTTAGTCCTGCAGATTTAAAAAAAGAAGGAAGTCACTTTGATTTACCTATAGCATTAAGTATTTTATATCACAATAAAGATATAGATTTAAGCGAATATTTAGTATTAGGAGAATTAGGACTTGATGGAAGAATAAAAGATACTTCTTCAATCTTTCCAATAATTTTATCTTTAAAACCTAAAAAAGTAATAATTCCTCTTGAAGCAGCAAAAAAAGTAAGCAAAATTCCAGATATTGAAATTTATGCATTCTCTCATTTAAAAGAATTTGAAGATTTTACACCAAAAAAAATAGATAAGACTGAATTAAATTACTCTTTTTTAAAAATAGATGGAAAAAAATATTTTTTTAAAGAAGATTTTGAATTAGACTTTAAAGATGTATTAGGTCAAGAGTTAGCAAAAGAAGCAGCATTAATTTCAGCTGCAGGGTTTCATAATATTTTACTTGAAGGGTCTCCCGGAGTTGGAAAATCTATGATAATCAATAGATTAAGATATATTTTACCTCCAATGAGCTTAGAAGAGATTTTAGAAGTAGAAAAACTTAATGCATTAGAAAAAAAAGAGATTACATTCTCCCCTATTCGCCCATTTCGTGCTCCTCATTATTCATCTACAAAAGCTGCAATATTTGGAGGTGGAAGCAAGGGAGCAAAAATAGGAGAAATAGCATTTGCAAATAAAGGGATTTTGTTTTTTGATGAACTTCCTTATTTTCAAAAAGATGTGCTTGAGAATCTAAGGTTACCCTTACAAGATAAAAAAGTATTAATTAGCAGAGTAAATACAAAAATAGAATATAAAACTGATATCTTATTTGCAGCTGCTATGAATCCGTGCCCATGTGGAAATTTATTAAGCTTATCTAAAGAGTGTAGATGTAGTGACTTAGAAATTAAAAGATATAAAAACAGAATTAGCGAACCTTTATATGATAGAATTGAAATATATTTACAAATGATAGAAGATGATTCAACTTCAACAATATCAAGTAAAGAGATGTTTGAAAAAGTCCTAATAGCTTTTGAGATGCAAAAGGCAAAATTTAATGCTAATTTACAAGAAAACTATCAATTTAAAATCTCATCTGATGCAAGAGATATTTTAAATAAAGCAATTAAAAATTTTGCTATGAGTAAAAGAAGTGAATTTAACACTTTAAAAGTAGCAAAAACAATTGCCAATATAGATAAAAGAGACAAAATAGAAAAAGAAGATATTATAAAAGCCCTTAAATTCAGGAGGAGATAATGAGAGTTATTTTTAAAGATGTATATGATTTAGATAAAAGATGTTATGAAGAGTTTAATTTAACAGAAGATATATTAATGGAACATGCAGCATATGAAATAGCACTTGAGATATATAAAAGATTTGAAAAAGGCTCTTCAATAAACATAATAGCAGGACCCGGAAATAATGGAGCAGATGGAATAACCCTTGCAAGAATATTACTTGGAGATTATAATGTAAACTTATATCTACCTTTAGGTGCAAAATCCAATATGGCAAAACTTCAACTTGATAGATTTAAAAAATTAAAAGGCAAAATTGAAACTAAATATAAAAAAGCAGATGTAATAGTAGATGCAATTTTTGGAAGTGGATTAAAAAGAGACTTAAGTAAAGAGATAATAAATTTAATTAGAAAAATAAACAATACAAAAGCATTTAAAATTGCGTGTGATGTACCTACAGGAATTGATGATAAAGGAAATTTAAGACCTATAGCTTTTAAGGCAGATTTAACTATTACAATGGGAGCAGAAAAATTAAGTCTTTATAGTGACTTTGCAAAAGATTATGTAGGAGAGATAAAAGTTGCAAATCTTGGAGTAAGTTTTTTAAACTATACAAAAAAAAGCAACTATATTTTACTTGAAAAAGATGATTTAATTTTACCTTTTAGAAATAAACAAAATACCCACAAAAGAAGTTATGGCCATTTAGGAGTATTAGCAGGTGATAAAAAAGGTGCAGGAATTATTGCTGGATTGAGTGCTTTAAATTTTGGAGCAGGCCTTGTAAGTATTGTAGCAAAAGAGAATATTGAAATTCCTTATGAATTGATGCTATCAAATAAAATAGAAAATTTTTCTGCTCTTGCCTTTGGAATGGGCTTAAATAATCATTTTGATGATGAATTTGAAAATATTTTAAAATTAGACATTCCAATGGTAATAGATGCTGATATGTTTTATAAAGATATAATTAAAGAGTTTTTAAACAAAAAAAACATTGTATTAACACCTCATCCAAAAGAGTTTGCATCTTTACTTAAAATAATAGGTTTTAAAGAATATTCTATAAAAGAGATTCAAGAAAATAGATTTAATTTAGCAATGGAATTTAGCTCAAAATATCCAAATGTTGTATTACTTTTAAAAGGGGCAAATAAGATTATTGCTTATAAAAATAAACTATTTATAGACCCTAATGGAAATGTTGCTTTAGCAAAAGGTGGAAGTGGAGATGTTTTAGCAGGAATGATAGGAAGTTTACTTGCTCAAAATTATCATCCACTAAAAGCTACAATACACGCAAGTTTAGCACACTCTTTAGCAGGTAATTATAATCCAAATTATGCCTTAACTCCTATGAAATTAATAAGAAGATTAGAGTTTGAAAGAAATAATTAAAATCCTAAAAGAAGAACATAATTTTATTAATCTTTTTTGGTTTAACTTTCATAAAGTAGATGAAGGAATATATAGGAGTGCACAATTAACTCCATGGAGATTAAAAAAAATAATTAAAAAATATAATATAAAAACTATAATAAATTTAAGAGGAAATAACAAAAACTATATGTATCAGAAAGAAAAAGAAATCTGCAAAAAAATGGGAGTAGATTACTTTACAGTTTCTCTTTCTTCAAGAAATCCATCAAAAATAAAAAAGGAAGAATTAAAAAAATTAATTTCTCTTTTAAAAAATGCAAAAAAACCTCTTTTATTTCATTGTAAAGCAGGAGCAGACAGAACAGGTTTTACAGCAGTTTTATGGCATATAATAAATAAAAAAGACAAAAACTGGGCTATAAAAAAAGAATTAAAATTAAAATATGGCTATATCTCTTGTAGCAAAGCTGGAATAGTTAAGGAAATTTTTAAAAAATACCCTGAAGATAAGGATTTTATAGAATGGTTTGAAGAAAATAAAAATAACTTTAAATTTAAAGGCAATAAAATTATTAATTTTATTTACGATAAAATTTTAAAAAGAGAGTAAAAACTCTCTTAAATGACATTTACTAAATAAGCCCTTTATTTTCTAAATATTTTGTATCATAGTTATTATTTAAAAAGTCTTCATTTTCAAGCATTTTTAAATGAAATGCCGTTGAGGTTTTAATTCCACTTACTTTAAATTCTCTTAAAGCTTCTTTCATTACTTCAATGGCTCTTTTTCTATCTTCTCCCCATGTGATTACTTTTGCAATTAAACTATCATAATGAGGAGGAATTATATATCCTGTATATATATGAGTATCAACTCTTACATCTTTTCCACCAGGGATGTATAGTTTTTGAATTTTACCTGGACTTGGAATAAATTTTTCAGGATCTTCAGCTAATATTCTACATTCAATTGCATGACCTTTGAATGTAATTTCATCTTGTGAAGGAATTTTTTCTCCTTCTTCAACTCTTATCATCCATTCAACTAAATCTATTCCTGTTACCATTTCTGTTACGGGATGTTCTACTTGAAGTCTTGTATTCATTTCCATAAAATAGAAATTTAAATCTTTATCTACTAAAAATTCAATTGTCCCAGCACTATAATATCCTATTGCTTTTGCAGCTTTTACAGCAGTTTCAAGTAGCTTTTCTCTTGTTTTTTCATCTAAGATTATTGCAGGAGATTCTTCTATTAATTTTTGATGTCTTCTCTGAAGTGAGCAGTCTCTCTCTCCTAAATGGATTACATTGCCGTGTTTATCTCCTAAAATTTGCACCTCAACGTGTCTAGGTTTTTCTATAAATTTTTCCATGTATATAGTAGGGTCACCAAAAGCACTTTCTGCTTCAGAGCTTGCTGCAAGGAATGCATTTTCAAGATATTTTTCATCTTCAACTACTCTCATTCCTCTACCACCACCGCCACTTGCTGCTTTTAAAATTACAGGATACCCAATCTCTTTTGCTACTTTTTTAGCCTCTTCTACACTTTTTAATGCTCCATCACTTCCTGGAACTACAGGAACTCCAGCTTTTTTCATTACTTCTTTTGCTTTGCTTTTATCTGCCATAAGTTTCATAACTTCAAGACTTGGTCCTATAAATCTTATATTGTGTTCTTGGCAGATTTCTACAAATGCTTGATTTTCACTTAAAAATCCATATCCGGGAAAAATTGCATCACACTCTGTCATTTCCGCAGCAGTAATGATAGCTGGAATATTTAAATAGCTATCACTACTTTTTTCAGGTCCTACACATACTGCTCCATCTGCAAATTCTAAATATATTGCATCTTTATCAGCTCTTGAATAGATACAAACCGCTTCTTTATTTAGTTTATGAATTGCTCTAATTGCTCTTAGAGCAATTTCTCCACGGTTTGCAATAAGAATTCTTTTCATTATTAAACCTTTTTAACTCTAAATAGTGGAGTATCAAACTCTACAGGTTGTCCATCTTCTACTAAAATTTCTAAAATTTCACAATCAAACTCCGCTTCAAGTTCATTAAATATTTTCATAGCTTCTATAATACATAAAGTTTGACCTTTTTTTACTTTATCTCCTATTTTTACAAATGGAGATGCATCAGGAGATGGTGCTTGATAAAATGTTCCTACCATTGGTGATGAAATAATCTCTCCTTCTACTGTACAATCAACTTTTGCTTCAACTTGCTGAGTTTGAGACTCTTGAGTTTGAAGTTGTGTTTGAATTTGAGGTTGAGTTTGTGTATTAGAAATAGTAGCCGATTTATCAAGATAGATTCTAAATTCATTTGTTTCATATTCTAAAATATTTGTTTGAGATTTATCGAATGCTTCAAGTAATCTCTTTAACTCTCTTAAATCCATTAAAACTCCTTGAAAAGTGATATATTTTAAAATGATAACATAAATTTGATACAATTTTAAATAAATATAAAACTGGCTAAATGAAATGGGAGAATACAAAACCTAGTTAGTTCTAAAATTATAGTAAGGATTGAAAAATGGGAGTTAAATCGGATAAATGGATTAGAACAATGGCTAAAGAGTTTGAAATGATAACTCCTTTTGAAGAGAAGCAAGTAAGAAAGAATGCTATTAGTTATGGAGTTAGCAGTTATGGATATGATATAAGGGTTAGTGATGAATTTATGGTTTTTACAAATATAAATTCAACAATTGTAGACCCTAAGAACTTTGATGAAAAAAATGTTGTAAAAGTAAAAGGAGATTGTATAATACCACCAAACTCTTTTGCTCTTTGTAGAAGTGTAGAGTATTTTAAAATGCCAAGAGATGTTTTAGCTATTTGTGTAGGAAAAAGTACTTATGCAAGATGTGGAATTATTGTAAATGTAACTCCTATAGAGCCAGAATGGGAAGGTCATATAACTATAGAAATTAGTAATACAACTCCTCTTCCAGCAAAAATTTATGCAAATGAAGGAATTGCTCAGCTTATATTTTTAAGTGCAGATGAGATGTGTGAGATTAGTTATGCTGATAAAAAAGGAAAATATCACGGACAAAAAGGCATTACTCTTCCAAAGGTAGATAAATGAAACTTTGTATAGCACTTGATAATCCAAGTAAAGAAGATAATTTAAATTTAGCAAACTCTTTAAAAGAGTATGCAAGTAATATTTGGCTAAAGGTAGGTTTTAGAAGTTTTATTAGAGATGGCAATAAATTTATAGAAGATTTGAAAAAACTTAACTATAATATATTTTTGGATTTAAAGCTTTATGATATTCCAAATACTATGGCTGATGCGGCAGAAGAGATTGCAAAGCTTGATATAGATATGTTTAATGTTCATGCAAGTAGTGGAAAAAGGGCTATGCAAGAGGTTATGAATAGATTAACTAAATTTTCAAAAAGGCCTTTAGTTTTAGCTGTTACAGCTTTAACAAGTTTTAGTGAAGAAGAGTTTAAAGAAATTTATAATGATAATTTAGAAAAAAAAGCTACTCAATTTGCAAAGTTTGCATATCAAGCGGGTCTTGATGGAGTTGTTTGTAGTGTATTTGAGAGTATGGCAATAAAAAATGCAACTTTTAAAGATTTTATTACTTTAACACCGGGAATTAGACCTTTTAAAGAAAAAGCACAAGACCAAAAAAGAGTTGCAGATATTAAAGATGCAAAAGAAAATTTAGTAGATTTTATAGTAGTCGGAAGACCAATTTATAAAGCAAAAAATCCAAAAGAAGTTGTTGAAAAAATATTAAAGGAAATTAAATGAAAAAAATAGTAATGGCCATAACAATAAGTGGTGCTTTATTTGCAAAAAGCTTTTTAATATCTACTTTAGAAAAAAAAGAGGTATTAAATTCTATTTATAAAGTTTCTCCAATTTTAAAACTTTATATAAATCAAGGGCTTATAAAAGCAAGAGTTTTTAAGGATAAACAGTTTTATATTGTTAAACTTTTTACTCCTCAGGGTAGTCAAAATCTATATTTAACACTTGATAAAAGATATCTTATTTCAGGCGAAGTAATAGATTTAAAAACAAGAACTCCTCTTTTACCTCCAGCAAATAAAGAAATTGTAAAAAAAGGAGTTATGTTTAGTTTTGGAAAAGGGAAAAAAGATATATATATAGTAACAGATCCTGAATGTCCTTTTTGTAGAAAGCTTGAAAAGGAAAAAGGAAAATATTTAGCAAAACATTATAGAATACATATAATTTTATTTCCTCTTTCGTTTCATAAAAATGCAAAAGCTATGAGCTATTATATTTTAGCTGGAAAAACAGACAAAGAAAGAGTAAAAAGAATGCAAGAAATTTTAAAAGGAAGTGATAATTGGAAAAGTTATAAACCTACAAAAGAAGAAAAGAGAAAATTTGATAAAGAATTAAAAAAAGCAAAAAAAGCGGCAGTTGAACTTGGAGTTTCAGGAACTCCGTCTGTTTATGATGAAGACTTTAATGCAATAAATTGGACAAAATTAGGAGCTGAAAAATGAGTTTTATAGATGCTACTTTATGTGCAAGTAAAAAGATTATTAACTCGTTACATGAGGAATTGAATCTATTTGAAGAAAAAGGTATAGGTTTTGGAGGAGATAGAAGTTTAAATGTTGATTTAATAGCTGAGAAGATTTTTATAAAAGCTTTAAGCGAATTTGGAAATATATTAAGTGAAGAGGCAGGATTTATTGATAACGGTAAAGATAAAAAAATTATAATAGACCCAATTGATGGAAGTTATAATGTATCAAATCATATTCCGTATTTTGGATGTAGTATCTATTTTGAAGATACTGCAAGTGTAGTTGTAAATTTAAGTAATGGGGATTATTTTATAAGAGATGAAAACGGTAAAAGATTTGATAATCTTTTTAGAAAGCCTTTTAGAGCTGTTTATAGAAACGATGTAGTAATTTTTGAAAAAGCTTATCAAAATCCAGATATTGTAGAAAAGCTACATAAACATAACCTTAAATTTAGAGCACCTGGAGCTTTAAGTTTATCTTTATCTTATGGAGAAAATTCTAAAGCAGTTATTTATAAAGGTGAAATTAGAGAGTTTGATATAGCAGCTGCAAGATTTTATAATAGCGACTGTTTTTGGTATATGGAGAATGATTTAATTATAATGAGCCCTAAAAAAGAGGATTTAGAAGAAGTATTAGAAATTATTAAAGGATAAAAATGGGTTTTAGCGATTTTTTAAAAAGATTTAAAAAAGAACAACCTAAGAAGCCAGAAAAACAGACTACTTGGATTAAATGTCCAGCATGTGGTGCTATTAGCTTTTATAAAGAGGTTCAAAAAGAATATAACACTTGTCCAAAGTGTGGGTATCATTTTAGGATGAGTGCGGAAGATAGAATTAAATTGTTAGCAGACGAGGGGACATTTATTGAAATGGATAAAGAACTTGAGCCTAATGACCCTTTACAATTTGTAGATAAAAAAAGTTATAAAAAAAGAATAGAAGAGAATTATAAAAAAACAGGTAGAAAATCTTCTGTAATTTCTGGAGAGTGTAAAATAGAAGGAATTGAAACTCAACTTGTAGTATTTGATTTTAATTTTATGGGAGGTAGTTTAGGTAGCGTAGAAGGAGAAAAGATTGTAAGAGCTATTAATAGAGCTATTACAAAAAATCAAGGGGTTGTAATTGTTTCTACAAGTGGTGGAGCTAGAATGCAAGAGAGTACATTCTCTTTAATGCAAATGGCAAAAACATCTGCTGCTCTTGCAAGTTTAGCAGAGCATAAACTTCCGTTTATTTCTGTATTAACAGACCCAACTTTTGGAGGAGTTAGTGCTAGTTTTGCATTCTTAGGAGATTTTATAATTGCAGAACCGGGAGCTATAATAGGATTTGCAGGACCTAGAGTTATCAAACAAACAATAGGAGAAGATTTACCAGAAGGTTTTCAAAGGGCTGAATTTTTACTTGAACATGGGCTTATTGATATGGTTGTAAAAAGAATAGACTTAAAACATACAATTGCAGATTTATTAAAGTTTACTTTGAAAAAAGCTAGCTAATGATTTATGCACTGCTAGATTTTGACACATTAAAAAAATATGATATCAGTATAAAAGATTTTTTAAAAACAGCAAAAGGTTTAAAAGCTAAGTTTGTTCAATATAGAGATAAAAATTCTTCAATAGAAGAAAAAAAAGAAAGAATTAAAGAGATAAAAAAATATTGGAAAAAGACTTTAATTGTAAATGATAATGTTGAGCTTTTGGATTTAGCTGATGGTATTCATATTGGACAAGAAGATTTATTAGAATTAATAGAAAAATTTAATCTTTCAGCATATGAAGTAATAGAGTTTTTAAAAAGAGATAATAAAATAGTAGGACTTTCTACTCATAATAAAGAAGAGATTTTAAAAGCTAACTCTTTACCTCTTTCTTATATAGGTCTTGGAGCTTATAGAAGAACTTCTACAAAGGATACTACAAATATTTTAGGTGAAAAAATTATAGATTTAATAAAATTTTCTTATCATCCTGTTGCTGTAATAGGAGGGGTAAAAATTTATGATAAAATTCCTGCAAATTTTAAAGTAATAGGAAGTGATATATGCAAATTAACGTCTATTCGATTGAAAAAAAAGAAGATTTTCAAAATGAAATTAAAGAGTTTATAAAAAAATCAAGACAATTTGCTCAAATAAATAATATTACTTTATATACTAAATCAATATCTAAAACTTCTAATCCTAAAAAAGAGTATTCAAAACTTTTTTCTAAATATATTGATGATGGTTTTAATATTATTTTAACGCCTGAAGGTAAATTAGTAGATTCTTTTAAGTTTGCTGAATTTTTTAATTATTCTAAAGTAAGTTTTTTTATTGCTGGTGCTTATGGTTTTGAAGAGGAGTTTAAAAAAAATGGAATAAATATTTCACTCTCTCCTCTTACTATGAGTCATAAAATTGCTAAACTTGTCTTATTTGAACAAATTTATAGAGGACTTAGTATAAAATATAATCATCCATATCATAAATAGGAGGGGGAATGGATAAAAATTTTTTTAAAGGACTTTTAATAAATAGAAGAGATGAAATTTTAAGAATATTAAATTCTCTTTCTAAAAAGGAGATAAATAGCTGTGATATAAAAGATGATATAAACTTTGCATCCTTTTCTCTTGAAGGAGATACTGATTTTAAAATTTATGAAAGATATAAAAAAGAACTTGAAGAAATTGATAGGGCTTTAAAAAAGATAGAAGAAAATAGATATGGAATTTGTGAAATGTGTGAAGAGGAGATAGAAGAAGAGAGATTAAAGTTAAAGCCGCACGCAAAATATTGTATAATATGCAAAGAAATTGAAGAAAGGGAAAAATTAGGAAAATGAAAAAGTATATAATTTTTAGTGTTTTATTAATTGGGACTATTTCCCTATTTGTATATACTCAAACAAATGCTACTACAACTTTTTCTCTATTTGGTATTAGTGTTACCCTTTTAGATGCTGTATGGATGGCTATATTTTTAATACTATTTTTTATTTTATCTTTAATTTTTATGGGAGTATTAAATATAAAAAATTATTTTCTTTCTAAAAATATAAAAAAAGATAAAGAATTTATTTTAACTCATATAAGAAATAGGATTTTATTTAAAGATTCAAAATTAAAAGAG
>CAZEOW010000012.1:14789-16529 GCA_964514005.1 uncultured Nautiliales bacterium | reverse complement strand
ATTACTACTTTTTTTTGGTATTTTTTATAACTCTCTTGTATTAATCTTCTAAAACATATATCAACTTCATCATCCATTTTACAATTAATCCCTAATCTCTCTTGATTTTCTTCAAGTATTTTTAAAGCTACTTTTTTAGTAGATTCTAAAGTTTTAAAATCACCTGCCCAATCAATCTTAATAACGGGATACTTCTTAAAATCATATTTATCATAAATATAAAGACCTTTAAAAGCTTCTTTATTTCCATTAAAAATTTCATACAATGTATCTAAAAACAAACTTTTCCCAAATCTTCTAGGTCTAGAAAGGAATACATATTTATAATTTTGTATAATACTTAATGCATATTTAGTTTTATCTACATAAACATAATTTCCTTCTACTATTTCTTTAAATGTCTGAATGCCAATAGGAAGTTTCATAAAAAGCCTTTTTAATAATTATATCAAATTAATCCTCAAAAAACCCTCTTGCTTTCATAGCAAGGGCTCTTTCTTTTGAATCTCTCATAGCTTTATTTAAGAAAAATTTAAAAGTATTTACAATAAACTGTTTTTCTTTATCTCTAATATGCACAACTCTAGCCCTAAATGCATCTCTAAAATCAATAAATGTTTTTTTATAAGAAAATATTTGCGATAAAGTAATTGTCAAAAGATAACTAAACTCTTTATTAAAAGAAAAAAACTCAACAATACTTACTCTATTAAAATACCAAAAAACAAAATAAGTCATTAAAATAACTCTTAAATTAATATATAACACATAATGCCATGGACTTATATCTTTAAAATAGGCCAATATTACATAACCAATACTAACTCCTAAATTAAAAAACAGTACTGCTTTAATAGATTTTATTAAAAGAAAAATCTTTTTATCTATCACTATAGTAAAAATAATAAATGAAATTAGACTTACTGATATTATTTCTACATTTTTAAGCGAAAGAAAAAAGAAAAAAAAAGCTATAAAAATTAAACGATTAAGAATCATTTTTTGCTCTTAAGATTTTTGCTAAAATAAAATAAATTGCAAAAACTAAAATAACTCCAATAACTGCACTAATGTAATACCCGCTAATACTTCCAAGCCCAGGGACTTCATAATCAGGAATAATAGGATGAATAGAGCTTGCACTCTCCATTCCTTTTGGAACAAAACCTAATCTCTCTTTATAATATTCTAACTCCCACTCACCCCATGCAGGATTATCGGTTAATAATCCTAAAGGAACAAGAGCAATCAATACTCCTAAAATAATCAATGCTTTCTTTTTCATTTAACATCCTTTTTAGTAAGGAATGAGTATACAATTTGAGTAAATATCCCTTCAACTACACCAAAAAATAGCATATGCTCACCAACCATTGCCGGAATTGTAATTTTTAAATCAAACGGAAAATATAAAGGATGTCCGTTTTCACTCCAAAATATAGGCTGAATTCCAAGCACAACAGCCACTATAAAAGAAGCTACAACAATAGAAATATATCCGGCAATAAAAGGTGCAAACTTTATTTTATCTTTTAAAAGATTAAAAACATAATACCCTATAAAACTTCCAGTAAAGCCCATTGCAAAAGAGTTTACTGCCCATGCACTAATACCTCCATCTCCAAATACTATAGATTGAATTAATAAAACTAAACTTACACTAACAAACCCTATCCATGGTCCAAATAGTATAGAAATAAGAGCAGCTCCTACCGCATGTCCACTTGTCCCACCGGGGAC
>CAZEOW010000012.1:0-14689 GCA_964514005.1 uncultured Nautiliales bacterium | reverse complement strand
TATAAATGTGCAAAATGTAAAAGAAAATTTTCACCTAAAAAAATAGAAAGAAAAGCTAAAATTTTAAAAACTTTTTTAAACGAACTTACGCCTCATCAGGCATCTAAAAAATACAATATTTCATATGCAACCATAGTAAAAGAATACAAACTTATAAGAAAAATAATTACTCAAATTTGTGAAGAAGAATTTTTAAAAAAAGAAGAGATTAAAGAGTTTGAAGAATATCTATATATTCCAAAAAACAAATCAATACTAAATGCCCAAAATTTTCTAACGATAGATTATGGAGGAAAAGTTTACAACATTATGCTAAGTTCAATGAAGAATTATTCACTATATTCGGAAGAAGAAATAAAAAAATTCTTAAGACAGAGTAAAATTATAAAGCTTCAAAACAGATTAATAATCTATCAATTTTGGGAATATTTTGAAAATTTTATAAAAAAATTTAGAGGAGTTAACGAAAATAACTTTTTTTTATACTTAAAAGAAGCAGAATTTAGATTTAATAACTTTAAAATTTCACTAAAAGATATAATTAATTCTTAAAAGGGGGGAAAAGGAGGAAGGAATTCCTTAAAAGGCAAGTGAATTATACTTCATTTTTAAAAATTTTGCAAGGTTATATTAAAAAATTTTTAATTTAACTCTTTTATAGCTTCTTTTAACTCTTCTTGAGCCTCTTTTGCTTTTAATTTTAGTATTTCTTTTTTCTTTAAACTATCTACACTTCTTTTTAAATCATCAGCCGAAATTCCCACAAGCACAAACATCTCTTTTTTAGGAGATATCCAAGTCTGAATAACTTTAGAACCTCTTAAGATATTATTTGTGATTTGTCTTGAAACAATATCTACAACTCTTTGTAATTTTTTATCCTTGCCTACTCCCATATCAGATACATAAGTTTTTACCATATTTTGCACTTTAAGAGAAATTTCTCTTGATAATTCATCTCTAGCTACAGCCATTGCTTCAGTTCTTTGAGCACTCATATCACCTATATAAGGAGCACTTCCTACTGCGTATATACCATTTTTTAAATCACTTCCCCCATTACACACCCATTTTGGTGCATTGGCTCCATCAATTATACAAGTATGATTTATTGATTTTGTAGCACATCCACTAAAAAGAATGAATAATCCAGCTAATATATATTTTTTCATATAAAACCTTTTTTAATTAATTATACAAAAAAAATCTGGCCTATACTAATTCCTCCATCGTTTAAAGGAATTTTTTTAGAAAAATAGACCCTTTTTCTTTTTAATAATTCTCTTAAAAGAGTTTTATTTTGAAAAACTCCTCCTGTTACAATTACAGGTAAATTATACAAATCAATAATTTTTACCATCATATTAACAATAGAATTAATAAAAACTGAACTTACTCTTTCAAAATTACCTCTATTTCTTGCAGCAAAATTAAAAATCTCTTTTAAACAAATCTTTTTTTCTATCTTTATATCTATAAACTCTTTAGACGAATAAAATTTCTCTATCCTAAGTCCAGAAAAACCTTCATAATAATTTTTATCTATCAACCCCCCTAAAAACGCTACCGCATCAAACACTCTACCCATTGAAGATGTTTTTATAAAAGGTGCATTTTTTAAGGCTTTTACTATTTTATAATTTGAAAAATTTTTTGCTAAATCTTCATCTATTAAAGAGACTGCAAAATTTGCAGGATTTTTTATACCTTTTTCTCCTCCAATTAAACTAAAAGGTTTTATATAATGAACTCTTTTATAAGTTTTTCTATTTGCTATAAAAACTTCTCCTCCCCAAATTGTTCCATCATCTCCATAGCCCGTCCCATCAAAAGCAAATACTAAATAATCTCCATCTAAATTATACTCAAACATAGTAGCAAGAGCGTGAGCATAATGATGTTGTATTTGGATAACTTCTTTATTTTGAGAAAGAGCCCATTTTGTAGATTCGTATAAAGGGTGTTTATCACATACAATAATATCTTCTTCAAAATTATAAATTCTTCTTAAAGTATCTATAGTTCTTTCAAAAAATTCAACACTCTCTAAAGTATTTAAATCTCCAATATGAGGAGATAAAATAACTTTTCCTTTTAATGAAATAGCTATACTATTTTTTTGATTAGCCCCAACTCCTAATAGATTTGGTTTTATGTTTTTCTTTATACTAAAAGGAGCAAAACCTCTAGCATTTCTCATAATCATTACTTCATTATCTATTACTTGCACAATACTATCATCAACAGCATTTATAATTTCTCTATCATTATCCAACATAAAATCAACAATATTTTCTATTCTTTTTATTTCTCTAAAATCCTTTACAATAGGCTCATCTGAAATATTAGCACTTGTTGCTACAAGAGGAAAATCTAAAAATTCAAACAATAAATAATGAAGAGGAGTATAAGGTAAAAAGACTCCATATCTATCAATACCATCTGCAATTAAAGGAATATCTACCCTTTTTTTTACTAAAACTATCGGTTTTTCTTTAGATAGAATAATTTCTTCTTCTTTTGCTGAAATATCGCAAAAATTTTTTACTTGATTAATATCTTTAAACATTAATGCAAAAGGCTTAAATTTTCTATTTTTTCTATCTCTTAATTTACTTACAGCCTCTTTATCTAATGCATTACATACAAAATGAAACCCTCCAAGACCTTTAATAGCAACAATATTTCCCTCTTTTATTTTATTAGCAATAAATTCTATTTTCTCTTTTTCACTAAAAAAAGGGATTTCTTTAAAATTATTTTCTTTAGACCTTACAATTAATTTAGGACCACAATTAAAACAACTTATAGGCTGAGCATGATATCTTCTATCTAAAGGATTATTATACTCTTTATAACAATCTTCACACATTTTGAATTTTTTCATTGATGTATTTTTTCTATCATAAGGAATATTTTCTATGATGCTATATCTTGGTCCACAATTTGTACAATTAATAAAGGGATAAAAAAATCTTCTATTATTTTTATCATACATCTCTTTTAAACAATCATCACATACAGCTATATCAGGAGAGATAAAAACACTTTTTTCACTATCCACAGAAGATTTAATAATAAAGTTTTGATAATTTTTTAAAGGAAGTTTCTCTTTTTTTATAGAATCAATCTTTGCTAAAGGAGGAAGATTATTTTTTAAATAATCTAAAAATTCTTCAGCCCTTTCTCCTTCTACTTCAATTAAAACTCCATTAGAAGAGTTTAAAACAAAACCCTTTAAATTTAAAGAAGTAGCTATCTTATAAACTGTAGGTCTAAATCCAACACCTTGAACAATCCCTTCTATAAAATATCTAATTCTTACACTCAATAGCCATACCTCTTGGCAAATAAACTTTATAATTTTTTGCTATATATCCATAAACTTTTGATAAAAATTCACCTTCAAACATATCTCCTATTAATAAAGCTCCATCTAAATTTTGTTCTTTTTCTAAAGTATCATAAATATTGCTTAGTTTTTCAGCTAATGATTCTATAATTCCATAACTTAATAAATACTCATCAACTCCTGCTAATTTAAAGCTCATAGCAGTTCTTATACTCCAAATATAATCTAATTTTTGGTCTTTAAACCTATAATCAATTCTTGGACCTTTTTTAGTAACTGCATCATTAGCATTTTGAATAAGCTTATCTCTTGCACTCTCAATATCATCAGCAAATCCTAAAATCAATCCAATAACCCCAAATAAATCATACAAATTGTTAACTTTAATCTCTTTATCAATTAATTTATCAATAATATTAGGATACTTTTTATAATAATTTTCAAAAAGCTTTTTGCCTGTTTCATCTCTTCTAATTTCACTAAAAACTTCTTGCATTGAATTTATATTTAAGGAAAAATCTATATATTCAACATTAAGTTTTGAAGAAGTTAATAATATTTTTTGAGAGTTTTTATTAAATATAAAAGAGACTATACTTTTTTCACTTAATCTCCACTCTTTAAACACTTCTTCAAAAGAACAACTCTTATTGCAAATTCCTCTTTTACCTTTTTCTAATAAAACTTTTCCTTCACTCATTACAGCAATAGGAAGATAAGTGTAATCTTTATTTAAAATAAAATCTTTTGCCTTTGCTTTTTTAAATCCTAAAATCTCAAAATCACTTACATAAAATAATAATTCAAGCAATAAATCATCAGGTAACTTCACAAGATAAGAAGAGTTATAAGAAAATTTTTTCTTAAATTCTAAATTTGTTTTTAGCCTTAAAAAAGGTTTTTCTATACTTGCAAGAGCTTTTGCATCTTCTGAAAAACTAAAAAAATATTTACCAACTACTCCTAAATCTCTTGCTACTAAAAATTCTGCATCATCTAAATGAGTACTTATTTCAAAACTTCCATTAAAAGTATCTATAAAAATAGAACCATCTTTTAGCTTATTTGCAAGTTCTTTTATCTCATTTTCATAGCTTCTATTCTCACCTTCTAAATGATAGCCACAAACTTCACATTTTTGAAAAATATTAAAACTCTCTTTTGCTTTTTCAATACATTCCAAACAAGGTGGCATTTCAACATCATCATATTTAATCTCTTCTTCAATAAAATCCTCAGTAACTTCAGCTTTTAAAGATTCAAGAAATATTGAAAGAGGAAGAACTTTTGATAACTCTCTTGAAAACTCTTCTAAATTTCCATCTACATAAACTTCAATCTTATCTAAATCCTCTTTTATACCAACTTTTGAATTTACCCTTTTAGCAACTTTTAAAACACTCTTTTGAATTATTCCATTTCTTGATGCTACATTAAAAATAAATTTTAGATTCATTTTCTCTCCTCATATCCTCTTAAAGACTCTTTAGGAACTCCTCTTTTATAAGAGACTTTAGCAATTTTTCTAATATCTACATCTTCATTTTTTACTTCCACTTCAACACCCAATTTTTTTAAATTATCAATTAAAATCTTTTCCATCAATTTACTAGCTTTTACAACCTCATCAGTTAAAGAAAAAGTAGTATCTTCTCCAATAACATAAGGCACAACACCTATAATTTTAGTCTCTGGCAAATCTCCCATCATATAAATCATCTCAAGCGTTTGAAGCATCTCTACTTCATGAGCACTTCCTTGCCATGTAACACACTCAGGAACATCTAAAAAATCAAAAAAATATACATCTCCAATATTTCCTTCATCTACATCTACACAATCAAAAATAAAGACTTTATCATATTCAACTATTATAGGGATTAGTCTTTGTGCAAGAGTTCCTCCATCTATTAAATCTACTTGATGAGGCCCTTTGAAGTTATATTTTTCATCTAAATAATTTATCATATGTACACCAATTCCCTCATCACCAAATAAAATATTCCCTATTCCAAGTATTAATATTTTCATTAAATTCCTTTCAAAAAATAAATTTTAAATTTATCTTTTGAAAGGAAAAGAGGAGGATTAAGACTCTTTTTCCCATTTCATACCAGAGAAAATTGCATCCATTCCTCCATTTTTTCCAAATACTGCATTATATACCGCCATATAAATATGAACAAATACTACAATAATAATTCCCCACATAAAAAGATGATGCCAAATTCTAACATTTGCAAGACCACCAAAAATACTTTCTACTGCTTTTGCAAAAGGATAAAACATTCCACCAATTCCATTGTGATAAACTTCAGCATAAAGAGCAAGTCCTGTAATTATTATTCCATAAAACATTACATAAAGTAAAGTATATGCCCAAAATTGTAAAGGGTTATAAATACCTTTTGTGTGAGGGTGGGGTTTTAAAAGCAAATAATATAAAACTTGATCAATCATGAGCTTAATGTTAAACGCGTCTTTTATAGATTCTCTTTCGAATTTAGCTTCTTTAAAAAAGAAAAAGTAAATAGTTTTATACAAAACTGCACCAATCATTGCAAAACCAAAAATAATATGCCACTCTCTAATTTCTGCATGCAAAAATCTTGTAGGCTCAGCTGATTGCACTGAATATGTAATAAAAGGATCTGCAATATAAAAACCTGTTGCAACTAGTGCAAAAATAGAAATTGCTCTTATCCAGTGTTGCCATCTATACCCAGCGGAAAATTCTATTCCGCCGATATATTCTCCCATTTTTTTAATAAATTTCATATTCTCTCCTTAGCAAGCCCCATATAATGGGTCTACTTTGAATTCTCCAAGTTTTTTACCTTTAACATCCATTACATGCACCGCACAAGCAATACATGGGTCATAACTATGGATATTTCTAATTACTTCAAGTGGTTTTGCAGGATCAGCTAACTTCATACCAATTAAATTAACTTCATAAGCACCTTTTTTACCATTACCATCTTCCGGTCCTGCATTCCATGTTGATGGAACTACTGCTTGCCAATTTTCAATTTTTCCATTTTTAATTCTACACCAGTGGCTTAACATTCCTCTTGGAACATCTCCAATAAATCTTCCTTTATACTCTTTATTAGGATCAATTTTATAAGGAGCTACACAAGTATCATCTTTTTTAAGATTTTCTACAAGATTATTAAATGCTTCTAATCCATAATCTGCAATTACTTTAGTTTGAAGCATTCTTGCCGCTGTTCTTCCAAGCGTTGTAAAAAGAGCTTTTGGAGGTAAATTTGTTTGATTTAAAAATTCATCAACAACTTTTCTTACTTTTTCATTTCCTTTTGCATAATTTACCACCATTAAAGCCAATGGTCCAACTTCCATAGCTTCTTTATCATATCTTGGAGATTTAATCCAAGAATATTTTCCTTTAGAATCTACTACTTTAACCTCTACTTCTTCACCTTTACCATTTACACTAACTCCGTCTACATATCCTGTATAATTTGGTTTAGTTTCACCATTATAAGGATGTCTAAAACCTGTATCTTCATACCAAGAGTGAGTTACATCTTCTTCAATTTTACTTTCATCAATTTCATAATATTTACTTAAATCAAAATTCGTTATATAACCAGTTGCATCAAATAGCCATTCAGTTTCGCTTATTTGCATTGTTTTATAAGTTAGATAATTCCCTAAATTATTAATTTGAGTTACAGTAGGCTCATCTTTATATGCACTTGCTGCCATTACAATATCTGCATAATAAGCTCTATTTGTATAATCTGCAAGGGTCTTAAATTTAGTTAAATATTCAGCCATTCTTGCCGGGTCTTTTAAATCCATAATACACGTTACCCCACCAACTGTTAAACTTTGAGGGTGTGGATTTTTACCACCAAAAATTGACATCATTTGAGCCGCAATTCTTTGCATTTCAAGTGTTTTTAAATAATGGCTAAGTGCAATTAAGTTTTGCTCAGGTGTAAATCTCATTGTTTTATGACCAAAATATGCATTTTTAAATGGTCCTAAATCACCTTTTTCTGCAAATTTAGCTACTCTTTTTTGAACTTCTCTTAATTCATCTTCACCTGTTGCAATAGGATTATAACCTTCTGGAACATATTTAAATGCCTCTTCACTTGCTTTCTTAGGGTCCGCTTTAAGTGCACTGATAATATCCACCCAATCAAGTGCGTGTAATTGATAAAAATGCACTATATGATCATGGAAAAATAGGGCAAAATCAAGTAGAGTTCTTGTAAGCTTTGCATTTAGTGGAGGTTCAATTCCAAGAGCATTCTCAACTGCAGTAATTCCACCTTTATAGTGAGAATAAGTACACACTCCACAAATTCTTTGAGTCATAAAACCTGCATCTCTTGGATCTCTTCCTTTTAAAATTACTTCAATACCTCTCCATAAAGTTGCACTTGAATAGGCATCTTTAATTACATTATCTTCATCTACTACAACTTCAACTCTTAAATGACCCTCTATTCTTGTAATAGGGTCAATTACTATTCTTTTTCCCATTCATTACTCCTTTGGATTTTTAATTGCACTAAGTGCCGCATGAGCCGCAACCGCAACACCAGCTACCGTTAAAACTGTAAGACCTATTGTATCAGCACTGCTATCTGCCATTGCTGATGAAAATTGATGATTTGTAAGTGGTTCTTCAAAAGGTGCCATACTATCCCAAAAATCTGGTTCACTACATCCAATACATCCGTGTCCTGCTTGAACTGGCCAAGATGTATGTTGATTAAATCTTTCTCTACTACAATTATTAAATGTATAAGGTCCTTTACAACCTACTTTGTATAAACAAAATCCATTACTTGCCGCTTCTTTATCATCAAAACTTTCAACAAATTCACCAGCATCAAAATGACCTCTTCTTTCGCATAAATCGTGAATTCTAAGTCCATATGCCCATTTTGGTCTATTGAAATTATCAACTGCTGGAAGCTGTCCAAATAAGATATAATAAACAATTGTTCCTACAATATTTTTAGCACTCGGAGGACATCCAGGCACGTTAATTACAGGTTTTGAAATTACTTTATTAATCCCTTTTGTATTAGTAGGATTTGGATATGCCGCTTGCACTCCTCCAAAACTACTACAAGTTCCAACGGCAATAACAGCACCAGCTGCCTCTGCAGTTCTTTTTAATTTGCTTAAACCTGTTTCTGCATGAGGTCCAAGAGTTAAATATTCTCCACCATCTTTTGTAGGAACTCCACCTTCTACACATAAAACAAATCTACCTTTAAATTTTTCAATTGCTTCTTCATAATTCTCTTCTGCTTGCCATCCAGCAGCAGCCATAATAGTATCGTGATATTGAAGATTGATATAATTGAATATTAAGCTATCAATTGTAGGGGCATCAGTTCTAATTAAACTTTCACTACAACCTGTACACTCAGCCAAATGGAGCCAAACCACAGGTACTCTATCACTAATTTCAGCTGCTTGAGCTACTAATGGAGTAAATGAACTTGGAAGTGCCAACATAGCTGTAACAGCACCTGCCCACTTTAAAAAATCCCTTCTGCTAAAACCATTCTCTTCTAAAACCTCAGCTATAGATTTACTTCCAATACCAGGAAGTTTTCTTAGCTCTTCAATTCTCTTTTGTGCTTTAGTAAAATTAATCATTGAAAACCCTTTCTATTTAAAATAGACAGGGTATTATACAATAAATAAACATTCATTTTCAATATTAAATAAATGTTAATTCAGAAAAAATAAAAAAATTTTTAATGAGTAACACACACACTACATATATCAAAACATTTAAAAATAGTATCGATATACTCTTTTTTCTCTCCCATTAATGCTGCTTGAGCAGCTGAAGGGTTATTTTTTGTAGAAGTTGCAAGGTTTATTTGAGTTGGAACTATTATATGATAGTTTTTAATCTTTTTATCTTCAATCTCAATTGAATGAATTAAACTTCCTCTTGGAGCTTCTATTGAAATAGAAGCTTTTGAATTTATTACTTTTGGCTTTATATAACTTTTTTCGCATAAATCTATCTCTTCTAACAGATTTAATATCTCAATCAATTTGAATTTTGCTTCAAATATTCTTGCAAAAACTCTTGTATAGATTGAATCTTCATATTTTAAATATACACTTTTTACCTCTTTTTCATTTATCATTCTTGCTAAAGGTCCTACTTCATACAAATTATTATCATAAAAAATTACTCCATCTCTTTCTTCAATTTTACTAACATCTTTTACAACTAAAAATCTATTTAAACTTTTACCTATATCTTTTGGCAATTTTTCAAAAAATATTTCAATATCTAAAAAAATTTCATCCATTTTATCTAAAACTTTCTTAGCAATATCTTTAACTTTTACAATATCAAGATTAGTCACATCACAAGTAACTCCACCAGGAATGATATAAGAATTGTGAGGAAACTGCCCTGCTATAATAGCAATAGCTTTTGAAATTAAAGAAGAGTATTCAATAGCTTTAAAAAAATAGCTTTTATCTTTTATTTGTGTTGGAAAAAGAGTAATATAAAACCACTTTATATGATTTTCTACAATTTCAAAAGCTGTAGTTACACTTCTTAATATTTCAGCTTTTCTTGAAATTTTTGCATTAAAAGCTTTTTCTATTACTTTTGCTGTTGCTAAAAGATGTGAATGTCCACATATTCCACAAATTCTTGGATTTATAACTAAAGCATCTAAAAAAGGTCTATTTTTTAAAATCTTTTCTATTCCTCTTGAATTAAAAAACTCAATTTCAACAAACTCTACAATATCTTCTCCATAAACCTTTAAATAAGCTTCCCCTTCAATTTTTGTTATTAACTTCTTCATCATCTTTACATCCTATCATCTCTTGAGAGAGTCTTTCATTTTTTAAACTTTTAGCAACTCCTGCTAAAGTAAGATAAGCCCTTTTACTAACTCCTAAAGGAATTTGAGCTGGAATTCCCATAAAAGTTTCTGTTTCAAATAAGCCTTCTTTTGGAAAATTCTCTTCTGTGCAACCAAAACATGGAGTACCTGCTCTTGGCTTTGAATTTACTTCATTCCATAAAATTCTATTACAACTGCTATGGGTAAATGGTCCTTGACAACCTTGAATATAAAATAAACACCCTTCTTTTTCTCCAAAATCTTTAGCATCAATTTTCCATTCAAAATACTCATTTCTACTACATCCACTATGAGAAGTAAAAGCAAATATCTCTTTTGGCCTATTTTTACTATCAAGTAAGATGTTTTTATTTTCGGCTAAAGCTTCAAGAACATATACCATCCAATCATAATGAGGAGGGCATCCCGGAAGATTTATAATTTTATCTTTACACTGAAAAAAGTTTGCTTCTTTATCTTTAAAATACATAACCCCTTTCCCAAATAACCCTCCATAAACCGCACAAGTTCCTAAAGCTAAAACTTTTTTACTTTTTGTAAAAAGTTTACTTAAAAGTTCTATAATATTAAATCCATACTTTTCTTCATTCTTAATAGCACCTTCAACTACCAATAAATCACACTCTTGAATTTTAAACTCTTCAGTATCTATTAAAGGATGATATAAAAACTCAACCTTTTCAAACAACTCTTTCATATAAGGATAATTAAAAAATGAATGACTACATCCATTACATCCAATTAAATCTATCCATATAACTTTAAGCTTTGAGTGCATTGTAAATATTCTCACTTACAGAATCTACATAATCTTTTAAAGGATTTGTTAAAATATTTTGATTTCTCAAAAAAACAAGCCCACCTATATATCCCATAAAAAGTCCAAATGCAGAAAAGAAATCTTGATTTTTAAGCTCTTTTCTTCTTACTCCACTTTCAAAAAAAATCATTATCTCAGTTACAAAAGCACTCACACAAAGCATTCCCTCACATCCATTATTAAATATCTCTTTATTTGAAAGATAAACTCTCATAAAATAATCTACAAGCTCAGGTTCTGATTCGGCAATACTGAAGTATAGTTCAACAATTTTTTTTATTTTTTCTTTAGAATTTATATCTAAATCGTTAATTTTTCTAATTTCTTCTCCAAATCTTTTAGAAGTATATATTAAAAGCTCTTTTGCTAAAGCCTCTTTTGAAGCAAAATAGTTATACATATTTCCAACACTCATTCCCATCTCTTTTGCAATATCTGCAATAGTTGTATTATAAAATCCTCTCTTTGCAAAAAGAGACAGAGCCGTTTTCATTATTATCTCTTTCTTTTCATTCTTGCTCAAAACCAATCCTTTTTTATTATAATTTTACACAAAAATTAAAGGATTTATTATGCACGAATATTCAATCGTTGATTCTTTATTAGAACTTGCAGATAAACACGCAAGAGAACACAATGCAAAAAAAGTTACAAAACTTGAAATTAAAATAGGAGTATTAAGCGGAGTTGAGCCTGAGCTTTTAAAAACTGCTTTTGAAACTTTTAAAGAAGGAACAATATGTGAAGAAGCAGAATTTATAATGAAAATTCAACCAGTAGTCATAAAATGCCAAGAATGTGGATTTGAGGGAGAATTAAAAAAAGATGAATATTTATGCCCTAATTGCAAAAACTCTAAACTCTCAATATTAGATGGAGAAGATATGTATCTTATGAGCTTAGAGCTAGAAGATTAATTCATTTTTTCAAAAAGAATTTTTTTACCTATTTCAACCCCCGGTTGATTATAGGTGTTAATTTCAAATAAAGCTCCAACTGCTGATGTTAAAAGCTCATAATATGCCATTAATGCCGCAATATTTTTTTCTTGCAAAGTCTCAAGAACAATTTCATCAACATCAATACCACTTCTAATAACGCTTTCTTTTGTAGCATCACATTGAGCATTAATTAGTTCATTAAAAAGTCTATTATTTACAAAATCTGTCTTTTCTAAATAAGAAAGAGTTAAATTAGGAATTTTTAAAGAGCTTTCAAAGTTTTTTACTTTTATAAAAGTTACCGTTTTATCTTTAGGTCCTTCTATTAAGAGTTGTAAGAAAGAGTGCTGATCAATAGAGCCTAAGAGTCCTATAGGAGTTAGACCTACTCTTTTTCCTTTTTTATCTACTTTTCCAAGACTCTCTCCCCAAAGCTGAACATACCATTTATTAAACTCATCTAATAAAGACGAATATGAAAACAATACATTCATTTTATAACATTTACTTCTTTCATATATAAATGCCGCTTTTCTTATTAAATGCCACTCATTTTTTGAAAAAAATGAATCAAAAAATTCTCTTGCTCCTTCTAAAATTTTTTCTACATCAATACCAGCTAAAAATAAAGGCACAATTCCAACAGCACTAAAAACAGAAAATCTACCTCCTACATTTTGTGGAATATAAAAAGTTTTTATGCTATTTTTTTTAGCAAATTTATCAAGATTAGAATTTTCATCTGTAATTATTATAATATTTTCAAAAGAAGGTTTAAATTTTTCAAGAACCAATTTAAAAATAGAAATAGTCTCTATTGTAGTTCCCGATTTTGAAATTACTAAAAATATAGGATTTTTACCTATTTTATTAAATTGTCTTTTTAATTCAAGCGGGTCAGTATTTTCTAAAAAAATTATTTTATTCTTACTTTCTAATACCCTATAAATAGCCTTTGTGCCAAGAGAAGAACCACCTATTCCTATTATTACTATACTATCATAATTTACAAACTCTTCTTGTTTTAATCTTTTAGCTAAATCACTATAAGGAAGATAATAATACCCTACTTCTTTAGAATTTTTTTCTTCTAAAATTTTGTTAAAAGCATAATTTTCTAAATTTGAATTTTCATAATCAAAATAGTGATTAAACTTTATCATACTCTACCTTTATATCCACTTGCTTCTTGAATTATAGGAATAAATTCTTCTTTGTTATAAACTTTTCCCCCCATTCGTGCTAAATGAGCACTTGGGACTTGACAGTCAATATATTCAACCCCATTTTGTTTTAATAAATCCGCAAAAAATATTAATGCTAATTTACTTGCATCTGATTTTAAATGAAACATACTCTCTCCACTAAAATATTTATTTATAGCAACTCCATAAAATCCTCCAACCAATTCTCCCTCATAATAACTCTCAACTGAAATTACGAATCCTAGTTTATAAAGCTCTTTATAAGCTCTTTTAAAATCTTCACTTATCCAAGTTCCATTTTCTCCTCTTCTTTTAACACTTGCACAATAATTTATAACATCATCAAATCTTGTATTTATCTTAAAATCCCACTTTTTACTTCTTAATTTTTGTAAAAGCCTTTTTGTAGTCTTTACCTCATCAGTTTTTAAAAGCATTCTTTTATTTAAAACAAACCAATTAAAAAGTCCATCTTCATCTTGATACCAAGGGAAAAAACCTCTTGAGTATCCTTCTAATAATCTTTTTGGATGTAAATCATAACTTGCTCCAATAAATCCATCTTCAAATTCTTCATAAGGAGAAGGGAAATTAAAATCATCTAACAGATACAAAGGCGGATTATCATTTACTTTTATCATTTTTACTCTTTAATACAAAATTATTTCTTACAAAATCTACTTTTACTTCTCCTCCATTTTGCAAATCACCAAATAAAATCTCATCGCTTAAAGGTTCAACAATCTCTTCTTCAATAACTCTTGCAAGAGGTCTTGCTCCAAATTTAGTAGAATATCCTTTTTTAGCAAGAGCTTCTTTTGCTCTTTTTGTTAAGCTTAATTTTACTTTTTTTGAGTTTAATTTATCTTGCAATTCACCAATAAATTTATCAACAACCATTAAAACACTATCTTTATTTAAAGGTTTAAATCTAACAATAGCATCAAGCCTATTTAAAAATTCAGGTGCAAAAAATCTATTAATTGCTTCTTCTTTAAACTCACTAAATTCTTGTAAAAATCCAGGATTATTGCCTTCTCCTACTCCTAAATTACTTGTCATTATTAAAATAACATTTCTAAAATCTGCTTTTCTTCCATCATTATCTGTAAGTGTTGCATTATCCATTACTTGAAGAAGAATTTGCACTATATCAGGATGTGCTTTTTCAATTTCATCAAGCAACAATACTGTATGAGGATTTTTTCTAATAGCTTCAACTAAAAGTCCTCCTTTTTCATATCCAACATACCCCGGAGGTGAGCCTATAAGTTTAGCAACTGAATGCTTTTCTTGATATTCACTCATATCAAATCTTAAAAAGTTAATTCCAAGTATTTTTGCTAGTTGCTTTGCAATTTCGGTTTTACCAACACCTGTTGGTCCTACAAAAAGAAAACTTCCAATTGGTTTATCTTCTCTAGTTAGTCCTGCTTTTTTTCTTTTTATAACTTTTACAAGCT
>CAZEOW010000011.1:14296-17015 GCA_964514005.1 uncultured Nautiliales bacterium | reverse complement strand
TGGTGAAGGACTTGTTAAAAATGGATGTACAATTGCTGAAGAGGTAGCAGCAGCTCTTAGCTAACCTCTTTTTTGTTATGTTAGTAGCTAAAAATTTAACTCATTCTTTTGATTATTTACTATTTGATAATATAACTATTTCTATATCTCCTAAAGAAAAAATAGCTATTATTGGAAAAAGCGGAAGTGGTAAATCTACTCTTCTTCATATATTATCTACTTTTTTAAAACCAAAAAAAGGAGAAGTGTTTTATAAAGGTAAAAATTTATATTCTCTTAGTGAAAAAGAATTGATTGAAATTAGAAGAAAAGAGTTTGGAGTAATTTTTCAATTTCACTATCTTTTTAATACATTTACAGCTTTTGAAAATTTACAAGTAGCTTCTATTTTGGCTAATGAAGAGATAGATATTGAACTGTTAAAAAAACTTCAGATATATGATGTTATTAATCAAAATATTCAAACTCTCTCAGGTGGACAGCAACAACGTGTAAGTATTGCAAGGGTTTTAACTAAAAGACCAAAAATTATTTTTGCAGATGAACCAACGGGAAATTTAGATACAAAAAATGCTAACGAAGTTATAGAGATTTTAAAAGAGTATTGTGAGGAAAATAATGCCTCTTTAATTACCGTTACTCATGATATGCAAATTGCTAAAAAGTTTGATAAAATATATAAACTTGATAAAAGGCTTGAATTAGTTGATTACTGAAATTTTAAATCCTATTAATGTAACAACTTTTTTGTTGCTATTTATTCGAATAGCTTCTTTTTTGAGTTTTATTCCGTTTTTTAATTATCAAACAATTCCAATGAGTGTAAAGGCTGCTTTTTCTATGTGGCTTACTTTTTTGATGTTTTCTATAGTTCCTAAAGTAAGTTTTGAAATTAACATATTTAATATTATTTTAGCTGTTTTAAATGAAGTTGTTTTTGCTTTTTTTGTAGGGGTTGTTTTGCAAATAATATTTGATATTTTAAAATTTGTAGGAGAGCAGATTAGTTTTGTTATGGGACTTACAATGGCTAATATTATGGATCCTAACTTTGGAGTGCAAACTACAATTATATCTCAATTTATTACTTGGATAGCAGTTTTAGTATTTTTAGCTATAGGGGGGGATCATTTAGAGATTATGTTTTTAGCAAAAACTCTTTCTATTCCTTTTGGAGCATTTTTTAACTTTGAACCATTTTACAATTATTTAATTCATTTTATGTATAAATATTTTTTAATTGGAATATCTTTAGCTTTTCCTGTTTTAGCAATTTCTTTAATGAGCGATATTATATTTGGAATGATTATGAAAACTATGCCTCAATTTAATTTACTTGTTGTAGGTTTTCCTATAAAAATATTTTTATCTTTTTTAATTTTATTTTCAATTTTAGCCTCTATGATGAGCGTATTTTCAAAAGAGATTTTAAAAGCTTTTGATTTTTTAGATTCTCTTTAAAAAGCTAATCTATAATTAGTTGCAATAGTTTTTAAATGATTAAAAAAGCCCATAAAGTTGTCTATTAAATATTTTTCTCTTGAGATTATTATGTATTCATAATTTTTATAAAAAGCACTGAAAGAATAATTTGCACTTCCTATTATTAAGTATTTATTGTCTATTATTGTCATTTTTACGTGCATTTTTGCTTTATCTCCGTTTCTGTATTTTTTTCCGCTTAGCAGATATATTTTAAAATTTTTTAATAGGGCGAGTTTAGGAATTGTTGAATTTTTATAAAAAGCCTCTTTTTTATCTGCTATGATTTCTATTTTTACGCCTTTTCTTGCAGAAATTTTAAGAGCTTGAGAGAGTTTTTTGTTTGTGAAAGTATAGATTACCATTTTTATGTCTTTTTTTGCATGAGAAAGTAAATAAAAAAGTTTTCTTTCAGCTTTTTTTCCATCTTCTGGCATAAAATATAAATCATTTATACAAGTTGCAAATGAAATTGAATGTAAAAATAGGATTAAAATAATAAACTTTTTCAAAATTAGAGCCTTTTTTAATATAATTATATAAAAAAATGGGGAAAGACATGAAAATTCTTCTTTTAACAACAAATGCAACTATTGAAAAGTTGTTTTTATTGAGTGCAGAAAAAAGAGGGGATATAGTTGAGGTCGGTTCTGTTGATTTGTTGTCGGAAGGTTCTTTTGATGTAGTGTTTTTAGATAAAGAGTTATATGAAGATGATATCTTAAATAGTTTAAAAACCAAATATAAAGGGGCTAAATTTATTTTAATTTTAGGGAAAAAAGATGAAAAACCCGAAGGCTTTTACGATTACCTAATAAAACCTTTTTTACCTACCGATTTAGTATCTTTGCTTGAAAATCTTTCATCTAATAGTTCGGTTAAAAGTGATGATTTTGATATAGAAAGTTTTGATGATATAGATTCTTTAGATGATAATTTGGATTTTGACTTAGATGATGATTTTGAGATTGATAATGTAGATAATGAAACAAGTAATAATGAAGATGATATTTTAGTTGATCCTGAGGAGTTAAAAGAAGAAAATGATAACTTAGCTAAGGACGAAATTGATGAAAGTATTTCAGGAGGAGATGTAAGTGTTGAGAATGGATTAGTAGAAGATATGGAGTTAGATAGTGCTGAGTTTAATTTAGATGACTTATCTTCAGAAGATACAGAAGGTAATTTAGAAGATAATTTAGAAGATAATTTAGAAGATAATTTAGAAGATAATTTA
>CAZEOW010000011.1:0-14196 GCA_964514005.1 uncultured Nautiliales bacterium | reverse complement strand
GAAACTAATAATGTAGAAACTAATAATGTAGAATTTGTGGAAAGAGAAGAGTTATCTTCTAAAGATGCTGAAGAAAAAACTCTTGAAGAAAAAACTCTTGGAAATATTTTAAATATCAATTGGGAAGAGTTGAAAAAAGCAAAAGCAAAAGTAACTATTACAATAGATTTTGGGAGTTAGAAATGAAAGTAAAAGGAAGTATATTAGTAGTGTCTGGACCAAGTGGAAGTGGTAAAACTTCTTTAGCAAGGGCAGTTTGTAAAGAATTAGATGAGAAAGGATATTTTAGTATTTCTACTACAACACGAGAGATAAGAGAAGGTGAAAAAGAAGGAGTTGATTATTTTTTTGTAAGTAAAGAGGAGTTCTTAGAAGATGTGGAAAATGGATATTTTTTGGAGTGGGCTGAGGTTCATGGGAATTTTTACGGTACAAGCAAAAGACAGATTGATAAAGCTTTAAGTGAAGGAAAAATTGTATTTTTAGATATTGATGTTCAAGGGCATGATGCTATAAGAAAATTATATCCAGACTTTATAACAAGTATTTTTGTAACTACTAAAAATAAGGATACTTTAATTAAAAGGCTTCAAAATAGAGCAACAGAGACAGAAGAGAGTATAAAAGTAAGAATGATTAATGCTTTGCATGAAATGAAAAAGATTCCTGAATACGATTATTTACTTATAAATGAAGATTTTGAAGAATCAAAAGAGTTTATAAAAGCAGTGGCTATAGCTTCTTTAATAAAAACAAGTAAATATGATTTACAAAATTTTATTAATAAATGGAAAGGAAAGTAATGAAGAAAAAAGTTGCTGAAATTTTTAAAAAACATTTAGGTGACAATCCACCTATTAATAAACCAAAACAAAAAGAATTCGGGCATTATGCAGTGCCTGTTTTTAAATATGCAAAAGAAAACAGACAAAACCCAGTGGAATTTGCTAAAAATCTTTGTGAAAATTTAAAGTGTGAAGAGTTTGAAAGTGTAGAGCCTTTAAGCGGATTTGTAAATATAAAACTTAGCGATAAATTTTTAGATGGATTTGCAAATAAAGTATTAAATGAAAAAGAAAATTTCGCGAAAGGCGAAGGCAGGGAAAAACTACTTCTTGAATATATTTCGGCAAATCCTACAGGACCACTGCATATAGGACATGCAAGAGGTGCGATATTTGGCGATGCACTAGCTAGAATTGGAAGGCATGTAGGATATGATATCGTAACTGAATATTATGTAAATGATGCCGGAAGACAAATTATGCTTTTAGGACTAAGTGTATATCTAGCTGTAAGAGAAATATTGGGATTTGATGTTGAGTGGCCTGATGAATATTATAGAGGCGAATATATTAAAGATTTAGCAAAAGAAGCTATTGAAAAATTTGGAGAAGTTTATTTTAAAAACCCTGTAAAAATTACAAAAAAAGAGGACAAAAAAATAGCTGAATTTGAAGATGAAACATTAAGTTTATGGGCAAAAGATAAAATGCTTGAAGAAATAAAAAAAGATATTGAAGCTTTAAATGTTACGCCTTTTGATAATTGGGTGAGTGAGAGAAGTTTGTATAAATATTGGGATGAGGTTAGAAAAATACTTGAAAAAAACAATGCTTTATATGAAAAAGACGGCAAAGTATGGCTAAAGTCATCAGAATATAAAGACGAAAAAGATAGAGTGGTAGTTAGAGAAGATAATAGACCCACTTATCTTGCCGGAGATATAATTTATCACTGGGATAAATTCAAAAGAGGGTATGAAAGATATATAAATATATGGGGTGCAGACCATCACGGATATATTGCAAGAGTAAAAGCAGCAATTAAGTTTTTAGGATTTGACCCTGATAGACTTGAAATTTTACTCTCTCAAATGGTAAAACTTCTAAAAGGTGGTAAGCCTTATAAAATGAGTAAAAGGGCTGGTAATTTTATTCTTGTAAGAGATGTAGTGGAAGATGTGGGAGCTGATGCTTTAAGATTTGTGTTTTTAACAAAAAAAGCCGATACTCATTTAGAATTTGATGTTGATGATTTAAACAAACAAGATTCAAGCAACCCAAGTTATTATGTCAATTACGCTCACGCTAGAATTCGTTCGATTTTTAGAAATAAGGGAATTGATTACGATGATATTAAAAATATAGAACTTAAAAATCTGAGTGTTGATGAAAAAGATTTACTGTTTTTAGCATTGCAACTACCTTATGTGTTAGAAGAAGCGTTTAATGCAAGAGAGCCTCACAGGCTTACGAATTTTCTTATAGATTTAGCGAGTGAATTTCATAAGTTTTATAATAAAAACAAAGTAATCGGCTCTGAAAGAGAAGATATAAGACTTAAAATTTTAGCGGTTGTCGGAAGTATTATAAAACTTGGACTCTCACTTCTTGGAATACACGCTAAAGAGAAGATGTGAAAGAAGAAATAAAAAATTTTTTTAAAAATGCCGAAGGAATTTGGATTTTTGGGTCTTTTGCAAAGGCAAATTATAATAATAAAAGTGATATAGATATTGCAGTTTTGTATAAAGAAAAAAAACATCCTTTAGAAATTTTTAAATTGCAAGAAGAATTGAGTTTGAAGTTTGATAGAGATATAGACTTGGTAGATTTAGCTGATGTTAATGATATATTTGCATATGAGATAGTAACAAAAGGTATAAAAATAAAGAGTTCAAAATATGCAGAGGAATATGAATATAGAATTTGGCTAAGATATTTGACTCTGCAAGATGATAGAAAAGATATTATAGAGGATTTTATAAATGGATGAAGTTGTTTTAAATAAAAGTGAGTCTATTAGAAGATGTATTAAAAGAATAGAAGAAGACTATGATGAAGAGTTTGAAAATAACTATACAAAACAAGATGCGGTAATTTTAAATATTCAAAGAGCGATTCAGCAAACGATTGATTTAGGAGCATATATTATTAAAAAATATAAATTAGGTATTCCAAAAACTTCGAAAGAAATTTTTCTTATTCTTGAAGAAAATGATATTATCGATGAAAACTTAAGTGAAAGTTTGCAAAAAATGGTAGGATTTAGAAATTTAGCAGTACATGAATATACAAAATTAAGATTAGATATTTTGGAGTATATAATAAAAGAAAGAATTTGGGATACGATTGAATTTCAAAAAAGGATAATTGAATATGAAAGCCTTAATAAGTGAGTGTATGTTAGGAAGACCTTGCAGATATGATGGAAAATCTAAGTCTCTGCCAAAAGAAATTTTAGAAAAACTTCAAAAAGAATATGAGCTTATACCTTTTTGTCCTGAAGCCTTTTCTCTCCCAACTCCTAGGCCTCCTGCAAGATTTATAGGCGATAAAATTATTGATATTAACGGTGTGGATAAAACAGAGGCTTTTTTAAAAGGGGCAAAAGAAGCATTAAGAATTTGCAAAGAAAATGATATTAAGGTTTTTATAGGTAAAGAAAAATCCCCAAGCTGCGGAGTTAAAAAAACAAGTGCTTATGTAAACGGATATGAATGCAAATGCGATGCACCCGGAGTTACTAGTAAATTATTAAATAAAGCAGGTATAAAACTTATCAGCGAATGGGATTTGTATTAATTAGAAATGTTGGTGGTGAGGGGGAGACTTGAACTCCCGACCTCCGGCTTATGAGACCAGCGCTCTAGCCAGCTGAGCTACCCCACCTTGTAAATAGTTAAGATAGTGGCGGAGAGGGCGGGATTCGAACCCGCGGTACCCGTAATGGGTACAACGCCTTAGCAGGGCGCCGGTTTCAGCCACTCACCCACCTCTCCAAGGTATGTGGATTGAAATTATAATATATTTTATTTTTAATTTCAAGAGTTATTTAAAAATAGTTTCGATAATTTTAAATCCTGCTCCTGCTAAAAAGATTGAACCTGTTAAGTTAAGAAGTATATAACTTCCTGCTTCTATATATAATGATTTTTGAAATAGAAAAAAAGCTTCAATTGCAAATGTTGAAAATGTAGTAAATGCTCCCATTATGCCTGTTGTAAGCATAGATTTTAGATAATTATTTTCAAGTATTCCAAATTGAATAATTCCTATTAAAATTCCTAAAAAAAAACTTCCTATTAAATTTACACTTAATGTTCCAAAAGGAATATTGTGTTTAAAACTATTATTTATAATACCCGTTGTATAAGCTCTTAAAATTGCTCCTATAAATCCACCAATTCCTATAGCTAAATAAGTATCAAATTTCATTTTTTTCCCTTTGTAAAATTTCATTCATTTTTTGATAAGTTTTTTCATACCAGTTTTTATCTGATGTATCTATTAAAGGTAAAAATATAATTTTTATGTTTTTTTGATTTATTTTAGTTTTTTGCAGAGTGTTTGCTAAATTTACAATTACAAAAGGTTGCACCTTTAAATTTAATTTCTCTATTACTGCTTTTGGACCTTTTTTCCATTTTAGCATAGTTTTTGGATTTTTTTTATTTCTTGTTCCTTCTGGAAAAATTACTACTTTTAAATTTTTATTTACTCTTTTTTTTATCTCTTTTATCATTTGCAATATACTTTTTTTATTTTCTCTATCTATTAAAATCATATCAGTTTCTGTAAGTAAATATTTAAAAATAGGGATTTCTCCAAGTTCTTTTTTTGCTACCCATATTATTTTTTCATCTATTATAGATTCCATAAGAGGTATATCTAGATTAGTTGTATGATTTCCTATTAAAATTTGAGCGTTTGGGTCTAATTTTCCAATAATTTCAATTTTTTTGGTTGTGAGTTTTATTATATATTTAGAACAATCTTTTCTTAATTTCAATTCATTTGAAGGGTTTAATTTAATTTTTAAAGATGTTATTAAAATACAAAAAAAAGCGTTTATAAATTTTATTAAATCAGTAAATATCTTCATTTTTTACCCATCCTATTTTTTGGTTTAATTTTATTTTTGAATAGTTTTTATATGTTTTTAAAACTTGAACTTTATACTCTTTTTGTGTAGTTAAAAAAATTATAGACTGAGGAATAGGAAGAATATATACTTTTGAGTTTGCTCTAAGCTTTTTTTCTCCTTTTGGAAGATTTATATAAATTAATAAAGAAGTAAGTAAAACAGGTATAAAGCCTATTAAAAAGCTGTTAAATATAATTGCAATTATTATACTGAAAAATATTAATGTTATAAGAAAAAGATTAATAGGAGTAAAAATGGTGTTTTCTTCTGGCTTTAGGTCAGTTTGAGTACTTATTTTTTCTTCTTTAATATTAATTGGAATAGAAATTTTTTCATACTTTTCTTTTTGGGTATTAAAATAGTAAAAAGTAAAATATTTTATTTTTTTATCTACTATTGCATAAAATGTTGCAGTGGAATTATTATCAGTTAAAGTTATTTTTTCTTCTTTAATAAAAGGAGAGTTTATGTAAAAATCATTTATATTTGCTAATTTATATTTTATTGTAAAGGATATCATATTTGTATAATTATCGTATTTAGAAGCAATGGGGTTTTCTATAGTGATATCGGATGCTATTATGTTTGAAAAGTTTTGAATATTGAAGCTATTTAAGGTTTTTATTTTAATTTTATCTGTAAAGTCAATAGGTTGATAAAAGGTATCTCCTGCTATAATAATCTTATAATCTCTATTTGAAATAGCTCTAAAATAAAGGTTTATTAAATGTGTAAAAGGATTAATTGTTACAATTTTGTAACTAATATATTGAGGAGTATTAATTGATATATTCTCTTCTGATGAAGATATAACTTTTATTTTTAAATTTACAATTTGATTTTCATAATAATAGTTTTTTAGATTTGGGTATTGAATAATTATATCACTTGCAAAGAGAAAAAGAGATGTTAATAAAAAAAAGAGTATTTTCATTTTAACGCTAAATTATATCTATTTGTAAATTGTTGAATATAGGCTAGAAACTCTTTTCTAGCTTTGTTTCTTAATACAACTTTTGTCTGATATTTTAATTTTTCAGGATTTATCCATTTTCTATAATGCATTACTCCAAAATGTAGATGTGGACCTGTTGAAAGTCCGGTATTTCCCAAATAACCAATTGTTTGACCTTGATAAACTCTCTTTCCTATGTATAAACCTTTTGGAAATGAATGAAGATGGGCATATAGAGTTATATAACCATTTCTATGTTTTATTTTAACTGATTTTCCATATCCTTTTATCCATCCTTTGTATATAATAACTCCATCTGCTACTGTATGAATAGGTGTTCCTATTTTATTTACATAATCAATCCCATCGTGCATAAGCCATTTATGTAAAATAGGGTGATATCTCATTCCAAATTTTGATGATATTCTTTTATAAACTAAAGGAGCTTTTAAAAACATACCTCTTAAACTTCTTCCATAAGAATCATAATATTTATTATCTTTAGGGTTTAAAAAGGCATCTATTTTATAAAATCTATTTTCAATACTTGCATATAAGATTTTATAATCTTTTACTTTTCCATATCTTATTTTTTCTTTTAGAATTATTTCAAAAACAGTTTCTTTTGGCAGTTTATTGAAGTCTATTCTATCTTGAAAAATATGATAGATTCTATTTGCAAGAGTTTTTAGTTTTGTAGTTTGGTAAACATCATAACTTAAATAGTTTTTAATATAGACTTTAAATCTTATATCTTTAGTAGTATAAGTAATAGGAATTATTTTAGTATCAAAATGATTATTTGAAGTTTTTATTATTTGTAATTGATTTTTGCTATCTAACGGAATTAGTAGCTGTTTTATTTTATTATTATCTTGTAAAATAAATACTTCACTTCCAATTGGAATGTGAGATACTTTTTTCTTAATTTTAGGAGGTAAACGATAATAAATACTAAATGGTAGATGATTTACTTTTAAAAAGTTGTAAAAAGTATCTCTTTTACTCCATTTATATAAATCTATTCTATATGCAAAAAGAAAAACAAATGAGAAAAAGAGAATAAAAAATCTCACTTAATAAATCCTTGTAGCATTTTTACTCCATCAACTCCGCCTAAAATACTCTCCATTGCTCTTTCTGGATGAGGCATAAGACCAAATACATTTTTGTTTTTATTACAAATTCCAGCTATATTATCATCACTTCCATTTACATCAATTTCATTTCCATTTTCATCACAATATTTTAAAATAACTTGTTCATTATCATACATCTCTTTTAGGGTCTCTTTATCTACTTTATAGTTTCCTTCTGCGTGAGCTATAGGGATATTTAATATATCACCAATATTTAATTGAGATAAAAATTTATTGTTATTGTTAATTACTTTTATATGTTGAAATTTTGAAATAAAATGAAGTGAAGTATTTCTTGTTAGTGCTCCTGGGAGAAGATGTGATTCTACTAATACTTGAAATCCGTTACATATTCCAAGAAGATATCCACCTTTATTGGCAAAATTTATAACTTCTTTCATAATAGGAGAAAATCTAGCAATAGCACCACTTCTTAAATAATCACCATAACTAAATCCTCCTGGTAAAACTACTAAATCAGCATTTTTTAAATCTCTTTCATTATGCCATATAAATTCTACTTTTGCACCTATTTTTTCAAATGCCCATTTTGTATCTCTATCACAGTTAGTCCCAGGAAACACTACTACTGAAACTTTCATTCTTTTACCTCTACTTCATAATTTTCTATTACTACATTAGCAAGAAGCTTATCTGCCATCTCTTTTGCTTTTTGAATAGCTTCTTCTTTATTGTTTGTATCTATATCTAAAATAATTTGTTTTCCTATTCTTATGTTTTGAACTTCTTTATATCCTAATGATTCTAATGCATGATGAACTGCTTTTCCCTGAGGATCTAAAACACCATTTTTTAAATGAACATTTACTAAAACTCTCATTTCATCTCCTTAATTCTATTTAATACTTCTGTATAAGCTTCTTTTATATTTCCAAGATTAAATCTAAATAAATCTTTATCAAGTTTTTTTCCTGTTTTTTTATCCCAGAGTCTACAACTATCAGGAGTAATTTCATCTGCTAAAATAATATTACCATCTTTATCTTTTCCAAATTCTATTTTAAAGTCTACTAAAATCATACCTGCTTCATCAAAAAATTGAGTTAAAAACTCATTAACTTTTCTTCCATAATTTCTTAAAATGTCAATTTCTTTTCTATTTTCCACTAAATTTAATATCATAGCATGGTCATCATTGATTAATGGATCGTTTAAATCGTCGTTTTTATAATATAATTCAACTATTGTAAATGGTAGTTTTTCTCCCTCTTTTAATCCTAATCTTTTAGCAAGACTTCCTGCAGCAATATTTCTTACTACTACTTCAATAGGGATAATTTCTACTTTTTTTACAAGCTGTTTAGTTGTATCAATCTGTTTTATAAGATGTGTTGGAATTCCTTTTTTTTCAAGTGCTTCAAAAATTAATGTAGTAATAGCACAGTTTAATTCTCCTTTTCCTTCTTCTTCACTAGCTTTTTCTCCATTAAAAGCAGTAAGAGAATTTTTAAATTCACAAATTACTTCATTAGGATTGTCTGTCTTGTAGATTTTTTTAGCTTTTCCTTCGTATAGTAGTTCCATTCTATCTCCTTAGTGTTTTGATATTATAAGTGCTTTTAATATATCTGCTGCTACTCTTAACTGTAAATCTCCGTCAATTTCTTTTAGATCCTCTTCTTTTTTCTCTTTTTTATTTGAGAGTTTATCAAGCTCTGCTTTTAAATGAGCTTTTAAATTAGCCTCTTTTATAGATGTTTCATCTTTTTCTTCTTCAATTTTTCCAGGATGAATTATAATATCTGGAGTTACTCCTTTTGCTTGAATTGTTCTTCCGCTTGGTAAATAGTATTTTGCTATTGTAATTCTTACTGCTTCATTTTCATTTATAGGCAATACCGCTTGTACACTTCCTTTTCCGAAAGTTTTTTCTCCTATAATTACAGCTCTTTTATGGTCTTGTAATCCTCCACTTACAATTTCACTTGCACTAGCACTTCCTCCATTTACTAATACAACCATTGGTATTTTTTTATAAGTTATTAATCTATGTGCATAATATGTTTTATTTTCTCTTTCAATTCTTCCTTTTTGAGATACTAAAACGCCTCTGTCAATAAATAAATCCAATGTTCCTACTGCTTGAGATAATAACCCTCCTGGATTGTCTCTTAAATCTATAATAATTCCTTTTTTCTTATTTTTTATTTTTCTTAAAATCTTTTTAAGGGTAGGTACTACATTTTTATCAAAACTACTAATTCTTATATATTCAATATCTGGATAACCTTTTAAATTTTTAGCTTTTACAGATTTAATTTTTATAATTGCTCTTGTAATTGTTACTTTGAATGGTTTTTTTCCTTTTCGTGCAATTGTAAGATTAATTTTTGTTCCAGGTTTTCCTCTCATTAAATTAACAGCTTCGTCTAAGCTCATATCAAGAGTAGCTTTATCATTTATTTTTAAAATAATATCTCCTGCTTTAAGTCCTGCTTTATAAGCTGGAGTATCATCTATTGGAGATATTACGGTTAAAACGCCCTCTCTTATACCTACTACAATTCCAAGTCCACCAAATTCTCCTGTTGTTTGTATTTTTAATTCCTGAAAGGATTTTTTATCAAGAAAACTTGAGTGAGCATCAAGTTCCGGCAAAAGCCCTTTGAGTGCTTTATTAACAATAGTAGAAGTATTTAGTTCGTCTACATAATAAGCTTTTATGATATTTACTACTTTTATAAATTTTTCATAAGCTTGTAACTTTTCTTCTGCACTTTCATAACTAAAAAGAGAAATAGAAAAGAGAAGTATTATAAATATTTTTTTCAAAATATAACTCCTTGAGTTTTTGAAATTCTATTATTTTATATATAAAAAATCAAGTTTTTAAAAAGAAAGTATTGGCTAAATAGACTGAAATAGCGTAAGTTTTAACGGAAAAAAGCATTAAAAGAAGAGCACTAAAAGCGGAAGCTCAAAATTATAACATCAATACAAAAGGGTATGAAAAAGAAGTAAGAGGGTATGCAAATCAAGTAGAAAACTATAAAGCAAAAGTAGAAAGCTTTACTCCAGAAAGTGTAAATTACAAAGAAATCCCTTCTTTACCTGAAGTTCCTAACTTTTAAGAAAATCCGCTCCTTTCCCCTTTTTTAAATCTTTTTCTTATTTTTCTACATTAATTAGTATTAAAATTTTCCAATAATGAATACTATTTGTTTGATACCTTTTTGATATAATTTGAAAAAAAGGGGAGTTTTGGAGTTTAAGGCTGATAGAGTAGAAAGAGTTGATAAATTTCTTTCAATAAAACTCAATATTGCAAGAAATCAGATAGAATATTTAATAAAAAATAGATTAGTAAAAATTAATAATATAGTAGTTAAAAAAGGTGGAGTAAAAATAAAAAAAGATGATTTAATAGAAGTTGAGATAAAGAAGGCAAAAAAAGAGAAAAAAGAGGTTGATTTTGAAATTCCTATCTTATATGAAGATGAAGAAGTTTTAGTGATAAATAAACCGCCCGGTATTGTAGTTCATCCTGCTCCTTCTGTTAAAGAGGCAACAGTTGTAGACTGGTTAAAAAGTAAAAACTTTTCTCTTTCTACATTAGCTGGTGAAGAAAGATTCGGAATAGTTCATAGAATAGATAAAGATACAAGTGGAGCTTTAATTATTGCAAAAACAAATAAAGCTCATACTTTTTTATCTCAACAATTGAAAAATAAAACGCTTGGTAGGTATTATATAATGCTTTTAAATATACCTTTAAAAGATGCTGTTTGTGTAAATAAGCCAATAGCTAGAAATCCAAATAATAGGCTTAAGATGGCTGTAATAAAAGGAGGTAGAGATGCTAAGACACTTTTTGTTCCCGTTTTTAAAAATTTAGCAGTTGCTAAGCTTTTTACAGGTAGGACTCATCAAATAAGAGTTCATTTAAAAAGTATAGGCAGATATATTTTAGGAGACGGAGTATATGGAGAAAAAGATGGAATTATAAAACGAACGATGCTTCACGCAAAAGAGCTCTATTTTATTCATCCAAATGGCAAAAAACTTAGTATAATTGCACCTATATTTAGTGATTTTTTACAACATCTTCCTAAAGGAATAGAAAATGAACAAATTAATAACATTTCTAATCGCTTTATTGATTTTGAGTGGATGTGCAAATAATGTTCCTTTAAAATCAAATCCTCATCTTCCAACAGTAAAAAAATTTAATGCCTATCCAGATAGAAATTCAATGGCTTTAAGGTGGAGTGTTGTACCTAATGTAAAAGGTTATTATATAGAAAGATATAATAAAGAAGAAAAAAAATGGGAACTTATTGCAACTATAAATGATTCTTTTAAATCTATTTATGTTGATACCGGTTTAAAACCTAACACAATTTATAAATATAGAATAGCTACTTTTAACAATAAAAAAGTGCCATCTCTTGCAGTTCATATTTCTCAAAAAACTCTCTCTACCATCTCTCCTGTAATACCTCTTGAAATTAGACCACTAAAAAAAGGGACAATAAAGATTATATTTAGACCTCATTTGAATGAGAGGGTAAATGGATATATAATTCAAAGATTTAATGATAAAAAATCTCGTTGGGATAATTTAGCTACTTTAACTCCGCGTTTTAATGTAGAGTATATAGATTCTAACCTTGAAGATGGAAAAATTTATAAATATAGGATAATAGCTACCACATTTGATGGATTAAAATCTATTCCTTCAAAAACAATTGCAGTAGTTACATATCCAAAACCGCCTGTAATTACCAATATAAGTGCTTCTATTAATCTTCCTAAAAAGATAAAATTGACATGGTCGCCTGTAAAAAATGCCGCTTATTATAAAGTATATACTAAAACTATTTTAGGATATAAATTAATAGCAAGAACAAAAGGTACTTACTATATCGATAAAATAGGTAAAGATGGTTATCAGAAGTATTACAAAGTAACTGCTGTTAGTAAATATAAAACAGAATCTATTTTAAATAATACACCTGAGGTGATGGGAGAAAGTTTAAGAATTCCTGCTTCTCCTATGGTTGCTACAAATTTAATAGGAAAAAAAGTAGAGCTTATATTCTCAACTCCTGATAATAGGGCAGTGAAATATATAGTAATAAAAAAAGGTTCTTCTAAGGTTAAAAAGTTTTTAGTAAAATCTCAAAGGTTTGTAGATTCAGACTTAAAACCTAAACATAGTTATATTTATATAATATATGCGGTTGATAGATATGGACTTGTTTCAAATCCTCAAAAAGTAGAGGTGAAATATTAATGCCTCATATAATAATAGATAAAATAAAAGATTTAAAATATCCTTTAAAAGTTGATGATGTAGAGTTTTTATTCAGAGCTCAAAACTTAATTGCCGTAAAAACGGAAAATGCAAAGTTTTTTATAAAAGTTATAAAAAGGGATAAAAATTATTTAGTAAAATATGACAAAATAACAAGACCTTTAATTAGTGAAATAAAAAGAGCTTATAAAGCTTTTATAAAAGTAAATGAGGCATATGTAATTTTTGAAAATATAGAGGGAATAAAACAAAAGCTTCCAAATGAAAATTTATTAAAAATAACATCATCTTTAGAAAATATAGATATAGTAGAGGTAGGTTTTGGAAGTGGAAGACACTTAATTTATCTTGCAAAAAAATATCCTAATAAAACTATTTTAGGAATAGAAATTCATAATCCATCAATAGAACAAGTCTTAAAAAGAGTAAAAAATGAAAAAATAAAAAATGTTAGATTAATCAATCATGATGCAAGAATAATACTTAGTAAAATTCCATCTAATAGACTTCATTCAATTTATGTTCATTTTCCTGTGCCGTGGGATAAGAAGCCTCACAGAAGAGTTATAAATGAAGATTTTATTAATGAGTCTGTAAGAGTTCTAAAAAGAGATGGTTTTTTACACTTAAGAACAGATAGTGATAACTATTTTAATTACTCTTTAAATGAATTTTTAAAATTTAAAGAAATTGATTTAAAGGTAAAAAAAAATATCCCTTATGATATATCCAGCAAGTATGAAGATAGATGGAAAAAATTGCAAAAGGATATATATGATATTATTATGATTAATCATACTTTTTCTAAAGAGTTAAAAGAAAAGTTTGATTTTAATTTTGACAGAAGACTTAAAGACTTAGAGTTTATTCCAAAAGTGTATAAAAATTTTGTAATTCATATAGAAAATATTTATCCTATTGATGAAAAAAGAGAGTTAATAAAATTGACAATGGGAAATTTTAATAGACCTGAACATTTGTATATTATTAACAAAGAAAAACCGGAATATTTTATTTTACCAACTGATATTAAAGAAAATTATCTTGCCCATCAAGAATTAAAAAGGCTATTTAATGGGGATATTAGTTAATGCTCAAAATCTTTATGTAGGATATAAAGAGGTTATTCTAAAAAATTTAAGTTTTAAAATATATACTAACGATTTTATATTTATTACAGGGGTTAGTGGAAGTGGAAAAACAACTCTTATTCGCTCTATGTATGGAGAAGCAAAAGTTATGAAAGGCTCTTTAAATATAGGAGGTTTTGAGCTAAATAATATAAGAAGAAAAAAGTTAACTCTTCTTAGAAGACATCTTGGGATTGTATTTCAAGATTATAAGCTGATTCCAGAGTGGAGTATTTTAAAAAATGTTACTCTTCCTCTATTAGTTAAAGGAATTGATAAAAAAATAGCTCAAAAAAAAGCCATTGATCTTTTAACAAAAGTAAAACTTTCTCATAAATTGGATAAATATCCTCAAGAGTTAAGCGGAGGAGAACAGCAAAGAGCAGCAATAGCAAGAGCTATTATTCACAATCCTGCGATGATTATAGCTGATGAGCCTGTCTCTGGACTTGATGAGTATTCGGCAGAACTTGTTATGAATCTTTTTCAAATGGCAAGAGAAGAGCAGGGAATAACTATAATTATAGCTTCTCATTCAGTTCCTAATAATATTTATACTCAATACAGACAAATACATTTAAAAGAAGGGCAAATTAATGAATTCTATTAAAAGTCATTTTACACTTATTATAGCTCTTTCATCTATATTGATAACAATTTTTATGTATAAAGCTTTTACTCAGATTGCTGATAAGTATCAAAATAATATAACAAATAATTACTCAATAATTGTAGTTAGTACAAAAAAAATTGATAAATTAAATA
>CAZEOW010000010.1:0-17079 GCA_964514005.1 uncultured Nautiliales bacterium | reverse complement strand
ATGTAAAATGCAAAGGTGATACACATATAGATGATCATCATAGTGTTGAAGATATAGGTATAGTTTTAGGTTCTTTAATCGCAGAATCGTTGTATCCAGTAAAAAATATGTAAAGATTTGAATTATCAAAAGATGGTTTTAAAATAGCACTTACTTTTATAAATCCTCCTTTTGTTAAAATAGGAACAAGATATATTAATCTAATACCTTTTGAAGTTAAATCCTCTTTAAAAAAAAACTCTTTAAAAATAGAAAAATTTTTAAAAATAAGTTTTTCATTACCGCTAATACACTCCTTTTTATTACATTTAAGAAGAAGCTCTTGAGATTTATTATAATAGGAGATTTCATATAAAGACTGATTAGCCATTAACATACTTTTAAAAACCACTTCTACAATTTTTGGGTTAACATAAAAATCGTTATTAAAAATTTCATTACGCCCAAGTGCTAATGCTATATGCTTTATATTGTTTAATTTATACTCATATGAAGATGTTATATTATCAGAATATATTCTTACTCTTTCTTGAAACTCTTTTGTAAGAATATTTGAAAAAATATATAAAGCTGTATAAGTAACACTTACTATAATTAAAAAAGCAAATATAATAAAAGCGATAATTAAATTAAATTTAAAGTCTTCTTTTTTCAATTTTATATCCACTCCCTCTTATGTTTTTAATAAAATTTTCATTAAGTTTATTTCTCAATTTTTTTACTTGAGTTCTAATTGTATTATCACAAATACTTTTCCCTTCCCATACATAATCTTTTAAAGTGTTAAAATCGACAACCTGTCCTATATTCTTAACTAAAAGCTCTAAAAAGAATTTTTCATTTTGAGTAAGCTCTACTTCTTTATTTTTGTAAAAAAGTTTTAATTTATTTAAGTCAAACTCATAATCTTCAGTAATTTTTATTTTATTTGTATTTTTAAAAACTAACCGCTTTATTCTAAGTTCAAGCTCTTTTAAATTAAAAGGTTTTTTAATATAATCAGCTGCTCCTAAATTAAAAGCTTTTTCTACATGCTCTATATCAGAATAAGCAGTAATAAATATAACAGCCACTTCGCTTGTATAATGTTTAAGCTCTTCATAAAGTTCATATCCGTTAATATCGGGCATATTTATATCCAATAAAAATATATCATAATGGCTTGGATAAACTTCTTCTAATACTTTTTTTGAAGAAGAGTAATAATCAACTTTGCTTCCTCTTAACTCCAAATACTCTTTAATACTCTCTCCTATTAATTTATCATCTTCAACTAATAAAATTTTCATATCAATCCTTTAGAAAAGTGCTTTTTAAGTGCCATTTGACACATAAGTATTAAAATCTTATTAAAATTTTAAGAAAAAAAAGGTATTATATTATACAAAATTTTAGAAAAAGGAGAAAAGATGTCTATGACAAGAAGAGACTTCCTTAAAAAAACTGCTGCAGTAGCGGCGGCAAGCGTAGCAGGAGTTACAATTCCTCAAGAAGTAAAAGCAAGTGCTACTGAAACAGATTGGCAGTGGGATAAGGCTGTTTGTAGATTCTGTGGAACTGGTTGTGGGATTATGATTGCTACAAAAGGAAATAAAATTGTAGCAGTAAAAGGAGACCCTGAAGCACCAGTAAACAGAGGTATTAACTGTATCAAAGGTTATTTTAACGCTAAAATTATGTATGGGGCTGACAGACTTACAACTCCACTTTTAAGACTTAATGAAAATGGAGAGTTTGATAAAAATGCACCATTTAGACCAGTTAGCTGGAAAAGAGCTTTTGATGAAATGGAAAAACAATTTAAAAAATACTATAATGAACTTGGACCAACAGGAGTTGCTGTATTTGGTTCAGGGCAATATACAATCCAAGAAGGTTATGCAGCAGTTAAACTTGTAAAAGGTGGATGGAGAAGTAACAATATCGATCCAAACGCAAGACACTGTATGGCAAGTGCGGTTGTTGGATTTTATCAAACATTTGGAATTGACGAACCTGCAGGATGTTATGATGATATAGAAATTACTGATACTGTAATTACTTGGGGTGCAAATATGGCTGAAATGCATCCAATCCTTTGGTCAAGAGTATCAGATGCAAAACTAAACAATCCTGAAAGATATTATGTAGTTAACCTATCTACTTATACAAACAGATGTTCAAACCTTGCAGATATGGAACTAATATTTAGACCAAATACAGACCTTGCTATTATGAACTATATTGCAAGAGAAATTATTAAAAGAGATGCAGTAAATTGGGATTTTGTTAAAAAACATACAATTTTTGCAACAGGACATGCTGATATTGGATATGGATTAAGAAATCCTAAAAAAGCAAAAGCTCTTGGATATAGCGAAAAAGAGATGCAAACAATTAATAAACAAGCTAAAAAAGTTGTAACAGAAGAAGAAGCAGTAGCACTTAGTGCAATTGGAAAATGGAAAGCTGGCGATGTAATGGAAATGAAACACACAGCTGGTAAAAAACCTTTCTGGCATTGGGAGATAGATTTTGAAGACTTTAAAAAAGCAGTTGAGCCATATACACTTGATTATGTAGCAAAAGTGGCTAAAGGAAATCCAGACGAAAGTATTGAAAGCTTTAAAAGAAAACTAGTTAAACTTGCAGATTTATACTGCAATCCAAACAGAAAAGTTGTATCTTTCTGGACAATGGGATTCAACCAACACGTAAGAGGAAGCTGGGTAAATGAACAAATCTATATGATTCACTTACTTCTTGGAAAACAATCACTTCCGGGTAGCGGAGCATTCTCATTAACTGGTCAACCAAGTGCGTGTGGTACTGCAAGGGAAGTTGGAACATTTGCTCATAGACTTCCAGCAGATATGCTTGTAGCAAATCCAAAACATAGAAAAATTACTGAAAAACTTTGGAAATTACCAGAAGGAACTTTAAATCCAAAAGTAGGAAGTCACTTCTTAAAAATTATGAGAGACCTTGAAGAAGGTAAAATTAAATGGGCATGGGTTCATGTAAATAACCCTTGGCAAAATACTGCAAATGCAAATCACTGGCTAAAAACTGCAAGAACAATGGATAACTTTATTGTAGTTAATGAATCTTATCCTGGAATTTCTGCAAGGGTAGCAGACTTAATTTTACCTGTAGCTATGATTTATGAAAAATGGGGAGCATATGGAAATGCTGAAAGAAGAACTCAACATTGGAGACAACAAGTAGTAGCTCCTGGAATTGCAATGACTGATATTTGGACAATGGTTGAATTTTCAAAAAGATTTAAACTTAAAGAAGTATGGAAAGAGTGGAGACTTCCTAATGGAACAGTTTTACCAAATGTATTAGATAAAGCAAAAGCTATGGGATATGATCCTGAAATGACACTATTTGATGTATTATACAATAGACCTGAATATCATAAAAACTTCCCATGGCCAGACGAAATAGCTAAAAACCCTCAAACAGGAAAAATGCATCCAAACACTGAAGCTGAAGGTGACTTTAGAAATGTTGTAGGAAGTGATGGTAAAGTATTTAAAGGGTATGGATTCTTTATTCAAAAAGTATTATGGGAAGAATATAGAAAATTCGGTATCGGACATGGTCACGACTTAGCAGATTTTGATACATATCATAAAGTAAGAGGTCTGAGATGGCCAGTAGTTAACGGAAGAGAAACTAAATGGAGATTTAATGTTGAATATGATCCATATGCAAGAAAACATGCAAAACCTGGTGAAAAATTTGCATTCTATGGACCACTTCTAAAAGCACTTAAAAGAGGTGATTTAAAAGGTCCTCAAACAAAACAAAAATTTAGCTTAAAAAATAAAGCAAAAATATTCTTTAGACCATTTATGGTGCATCCAGAAGATCCTAACTACGATAATAATGGATACAATTTCTGGCTAGTAACAGGTAGGGTACTTGAGCATTGGCATAGTGGAACTATGACAATGAGGGTTCCAGAACTATACAGAGCAATGCCAGAAGCATTATGTTATATGAACCCAGAAGATGCAAGAGCTCTTGGAGTTAAAAGATTTGATTTAGTTGTAATTGAAAGTAGAAGAGGAAAAGTAAAAGCAAGAGTTGAAACAAGAGGAAGAAATAAACCGCCAAGAGGATTAGTATTTGTTCCTTGGTTTGACGAAAAAGTATTAATTAATAAAGTAACACTTGATGCAACTTGTCCATTAAGTAAAGAGACTGACTATAAAAAAGCAGCTGTAAAAATTTATAAAGCGTAAGGAATTTAATGGATAGAAGAGGATTTTTAACAAATCTTATTCAAATTTCAGCCGCTGCTACTGTTAGTGCAACAATAGTAGGGGCTTTTGTTGAAGAGAATAAAGATAAACCTCTCACTCTAAGGCCCCCGGGGGCTTTAGATGAAGAGGAATTTTTAAAAACATGCATAAGATGTGGGCTTTGTGTAGAAGCTTGCAAAAATAGGGAAAATAAAGTAATTCTTGATGGAAAAGAGATTGAAACTCTAAAACTTGCAGCACCGGGAGACAATGCTCCAATAGGAACACCCTATTTTATTGCAAGAACTGGTCCTTGTTTTATGTGTGATGACATACCATGTATGTATGCATGCCCAACAGGAGCTCTTACTCCTAAAGAGTGTCAAAACGACAAAGGAGAAGTTGCAATTGATTATGCCAAAATGGGTGTAGCTGTAATAGACCCTAGTAGCTGTATAGCTTTTTGGGGACTTCAATGCACAGCCTGTTATAGAGCATGTCCAGAGATGGATAAAGCAATTACTATTGAATGGAAAAAAAACGAAAGAACAGGAAAGCACGCTTACAGAATTCCAGTAGTGCATGAAGATGCATGCACGGGATGTGGAATGTGCGAAAATGCATGCGTAACAGAAAAAGCGGCTATTAAAATATTTCCACGAGAAGTTGCTTTAGGAAAAGCTGGAGATAGATATGTTAAAGGATGGGATGAAAAAGATCAACAAAGAGTTAAAAACGCATCAACTAAAACAACTACTGAAACAGGAAGAAGCAAACTTAATGCAATAGATAATCTAAATCAAGGCGTATTATGGGATCAATAATAAAAAATAGATATTTAATCTTAAGAAGAATAACTCAGCTTAGCATCCTCTTTTTATATTTTAGTGCAAATTATTGGGGATGGAAGATTTTAGTAGGGAATTTGAGTTTTTCTAAATTTTTAGACACTATCCCTTTAGCTGATCCTTTTGTATTTTTACAAATGGTAGCAGCAGGTGCTATAATAAGTGCCGATATGATTATAGGTGTTTTAGTAGTTGTTCTTTTTTACGCAATTATTGGAGGAAGAGCATATTGTAGTTGGGTTTGTCCTGTAAATTTAATTACCGATTTTGCTGCATGGGTTAGAAGAAAAACAAATCATTCAAAAGATAATCTAATTAGCACTCAAAAAATAAAAAAATTTAGATATATCTTTTTAGTAATAATGCTAATTGTATCTTTTATAGTAGGGGCAGCAGCATTTGAATTTATAAGTCCTATTGGAATTTTTACAAGAAGTGTAGCATTTAGTATAGGATTTGGATGGGTATGGCTTGTAACTATTTTTGTTTTTGATGCTTTTATTCTTAAAAACGGATGGTGCTCTCATATATGCCCTGTTGGAGCTATGTATAGTATAATTGGTTCAAAAAGTGTAATTAGAGTTTATCACAATAAAGACAATTGTACAAATTGCGGTAATTGTTTAAACATTTGCCCTGAAAGTCAGGTATTAGCACCTGTAATTAATAAAAAAAGCGATTTTATCAAAGGAATTGAATGCACAAATTGTGGAAGATGTATTGAAGTGTGCAACGATAACGCTTTAAAATATTCCCTAAGATATATAATAAACCAAAAAAAAGGAGAAAAAAATGAAAAAGCTAATAATTAGTGCTTTAGCGGCTTCTGTAGTATTTATCGGTTGTGCTAACAACACTACAGCAACAGCTACATCAGCAGCACCGAAAACTACAACACCTAAAGTATCAAGCAAAGTTGTAAAAGTAACAGGTATTAGACAAAGCGATGTAACAAATGAAAGTGAACATATAGCAAACTTAAAATTTAATGATACACCTCCAACACCAGGTCAAGTAAAACCTTATAAAAAATCTTTTGTAACTGCACCTCCTATGATTCCTCACAGCACAAAAGGAATGACTCCTATTAAAGTTGGTAAAAATATGTGTATAAGCTGCCATATGCCTCAAAGTGCAGCTGCTTTAGGTATAAAATCAATCCCAGCTTCTCACTTTAAAGCTAACAATAAATTAGCTGGTAGAAGATATTTCTGTACAACTTGTCACGCTCCACAAGCAACAGTAAATCCAGTAGTTCAAAATAAATTTGAATCTATTAAAAAAGATTTATGATAGATAAAAGCAAAAGAGAATTTTTTAGGAGAACTTCTTCTCCTTTTAAATCTTTTCTATATCCCCCTTATTTCAAACAAAAAGAGGATTTTATCCAATGTTTGGAGTGTCAGACAAAAGAGTGTGAAAAAGTATGCCCTGAAAAGATAATAAAAACAGAAAATAATTTTCCTATTTTAAACTTTTCAAACTCAGGATGCACTTTTTGTGATGAGTGTGCAAAAGCGTGTAAATTAGATGTTTTAAAAACTGAAAACAAAAAAAATATTAACGCAGAAATGATAATAAATCCTAAAAAGTGTTTAGCTTGGAACAATACTATCTGTTTTTCATGTCAAGATGTATGCGATAAATTTGCTATAATATACAATGGAATGTTTAATCCTATTATAGATTTAGAAAAATGTAATGGATGTGGATTTTGTATAAGCGTATGTCCAACAGATGCTATTGAAATAAAAATTATATAGGAGAATAGATGAAAAAAATTGTTGCTCTTTTAATGCTTCTTTTTACATACATATATGCTCTTTCTGAAATAGCTCCTTTTAAGAAAATAACTTATAAAGAATATATATCAAAAATAGCTTTTAATGAAAACTATTTAATTGTAGGTTTAGAAAATGGGGAAATTATTATTCAAAACTATAAAAACCTAAAAAAAATATACTCTTTTAAACTTCCAAAAATTCACGATTTTATGGGTGACTTGATTGCAATGCCAATATATTCTATTGATATTTTTAAAAATAAGGTATTAATTTTAGCAGAAGGAGAAGAGGCAAAAAGAGAATTTTTTATCTTTAATTTAAAAACAAAAAAACTCTCTCATATTTTTACTACAAAAGATACTTTAATGAAAGCAAGATTTATTGATAATGAAAAAATATTTTTTGCTCTTTTAAGCGATGAAATTACTCTTTATTCATTAAAAGAAAAAAGATTCTTATATAAAAAACAGATAGGAAATTATGTTTTTTCAACATATGCTTTAAATCAACAAAAAGATAAAGCAGCAATAGGAGATGAGAGTGGAAGTATTAAAATTATTCAGACTCTTACAGGAAGAAAAATAAATAAAATAAAAGGATTTAATAAAGACAAAACTTTAAGTTTAGATTTTAAACAAAACTTAGTAATTAATGGTAGTAGTGATATGAAAGTAGGAATATATTCCATACATGGAGTGCAAAAAGCAGCTTTAAAAGCAAATTTTCTTCCTTATGCAGTAGCTTTATCTCCAAACCTAAAAAAATTTGCAACTCAATTTAATGACAAAAATAATATTATGGTCTATTCTATATATAAAAAACCTCTTTATCTATTAAAAGGACACTCTATGGCATTAAATGGAATGAAATTTTTAAATAATTCATCTTTACTCAGCTACTCTCCAGCTGAAATAATTATATGGAAAGGATTAAAATGAATATATCAAGCATTATTGTAAAAACAAAACCTGAACATTATAACGTAGTATGGACTAATTTAATTGATAGCAACTTATGTGATGTTCATTTTGGGGAAAAAGAAAAAGGTATTATAATTATTACAATAGAAGGAAAAAATGTAGAAGAAGAGATAGAAAAACTTGTAAAAATTCAAGAACTTCCATTTGTTATTAGTGCAGATATGCATATGAGTTATTGTGAAGAAGAGTTAGAAGAGATGATAAAAGATATAGATATAAATAAAACTATTGAAGAATTAAATACAGAAAAAAAAGCAGAAGAAGTTGAATATTTTGGAAGTTTAAAAGGAAAATATTAATTACCCTTCTTTTGGCACTCTTTTGACACTCTCTTTTAGTAGAATTATTAAGAGATTATCTCAAAAAAAGGAGTTAAAATGAAAAAAGCAGTAGCGTTTATGGGAGTTGCTGCACTTACAACAAGTGTATTTGCAGCAAATACTCTATCATCAAACCCAAACTATAAAAAACTTAAGAATTTCAAACCGCAAGGTGCAAGCAATCAAATGTGTTTAATGTGTCACAAAACAACTGACCCTGGAATTGTGGCTGATTGGCAACACTCTAAACACGCAAAAGCAGGTGTTGGTTGTGTTGAATGTCACGTTGTTCCAAAAGATTATCCAACTGCATTTAAATCTCACCCAATGCAAGGTAGCAACTGGACTGTTCAAATTGCAGTTTCTTCAGTAACTTGTGCAAAATGTCACGCAAAAGAAGTTAGTGAATATCTAAACTCTGGTCACGCAAGAGGTGGTGCTCAATGGCTTTCAGGAAACAAAACAAAACACGGGTATTTAATGACAAAACTTTCTTATCATTATGAAAGTTTAAAAGGTGCAAATGCCACTTATGGTATTAGCGGCGCTAAAATGGAAAAAGGAATTAGAAACGACCTATCAGTTTATAAAGCAAATGAAAAAAATCCAACAACTGCTAATACAAACGTTACAAATGTTTGTATTCAATGTCACGGAACTACAATTAAATTAGATTATGAAGGAAAACCTGATCCAACAACTTGGCCAAATGATGGTATTGCTTCATTATATCCAGATGGTGGGGTTGGAAACTGTCTAAGCTGTCACAGCAGACATAAATTTGATGCGGCTGAAGCAAGACATCCAAACAGCTGTGGTAACTGTCACTTAGGTCCAGACCATCCAATGAAAGAAATATTTGAATCAAGTGTTCATGGTCATATTTTTGATACTAATGAAGAAGATTACGATTTCTCTACAGGAAAACAAATTCCTGGAAAAACATTAAGAGCAGCTACATGTTTTACTTGTCATATGAGCGGTATCAATGGATTAAAACCTACTCATAACGTATCTTTAAGACTTAAATGGAACTTATGGGCTCCAACTAGCTTCTTAAGAACAGGTGGACATGAAACAGCAGGTTGGACTTTCTGGAAAAGTGGAGGAAAAATTAAATGGGGCAAAACTGTAATTAGAGGAAATGCAAAAGCTGGTAATCCACATGGTCCAAATGCAGCAAGAGCAGATATGAAAAAAGTATGTATGACTTGTCACCAATCAGCGTTTACAAACAACTACTTCAAAAGAGTAGATGCTGCTGTAAAAGTTTACAATCAATATAAAGCAGCAGCAGATAAAATGTTAAAAACTCTAAAAGCTAAAGGATTAATTAAATCTGATGTATGGAGTGATCCATTCTTCAAACTATACTACTATCTATGGCATCATGAAGGAAGAAGATTTAGACATGGTGCAGCAATGGGAAGCCCAGATTATGCTCATTGGCATGGAGTATTCCAAGTAATGCAAGATATTAGAGAAATGAATGATATTTATAACTATAGATTAAGAATGCTTAAAAAATACAGAGATCCTAAAAAAGTTCTTGAAAACGAACCTCCAATGCCAGTAGTAACTCACGAATAATTATAAAAACCCTCCTTTTTTCCTTTTTTTTATTTTTTCCAACAACATCGCTTGATAGGTTTATACTTAGTAAAAACTTAATGCAATGTTAATTCTATATAAAAATGCCACTGACTAAATGTCTTCAACAAGAAGGCAAATGTTATAAGAAAAATAAAGAAAAAAGAGAAAATTATCTTTTTCCGTATTTATTAGCTGCTTCTTTTATATCAGATTCGCTCATTGCCTTAGCAATATTTACCATCATAGGATTACCATTTCCTATTTTAAACTCCTTCATCTTTTTAATAATTTCATTAGATGAATAGTTACTTAAACTTTTTGCCATACCCCCATTATGGCACATAGCACAATCTGTATATGCAAAAAGTAAACTTCCTACTAAAACAATCATCTTTTTCATCATTACTCCTTTTTTATTGGCTAATTAAAAGAGAATTATACAAAAAATTTAGATAAAATATAAAACCCAACTAAAATAAGTAAAATACCACTACCCTTTTCAATCAAACCTAAATATCTTTTCATTTTTTCTATTATCTTTAAACTAGCTACTGTAAAAAGTGCCATTAAAATAAAAGGAGTAGCAAGTCCTAAAGTGTATAAAACCATCATAAAAAGACTTTTTGCAGGCTCTGTAGCAGCCATACCTACAATTGTTCCAAAAATAGGCCCGATACAAGGAGTCCATCCTAAAGCAAATGAAACTCCTAATAAAAAGTTTCCAGCATTTGAAAAATTTGCTCTTTTTTCAAACTGTAAAAATTTTATTTTTATAAAACCTGCTACATTGATACCAAATAAAATAATTACAATTCCAGCTATTAAATTTACCCATTTATTAGCAAAAATATTACCTATTAAATTTGCCGCTGCTGCACCTAATAAAATAAATACAATAGAAAAACCTCCTATGAAAAGAAGTGAATTAAAAAATATCTTTAATTTCTCTTTTTTTGTAATTTCCCGTTGTTGAAACTCTTTTACACTAATTCCTGTTATATAAAAAAAATATACCGGCACAAGTGGTAAAACACACGGAGATAAAAAACTCAAAACTCCTGCAACATAACTAACAATAAAAGGCATACTATCAAAATAGTCAAATAATGAGTAACTAATTTCTTCAAACATTTTTTTCTCCTTTAATCTCTTGGGCTAAATTAAAAGAATTTGCAATGGATTCATTAAAACTAACTCCATTATAAGCATTTCCTGTTAGATAAATTCCTACTTTTTTTGCCTCTTTCATTATCTCTTCTACTAACTCTTGATGAGCTAAAGAGTAATTTGGAATTGCTTTTTTATGAAGTTTAAAAAATATAATTTCTGGTTCAAGATTTATTATCTTTTTTAAATCTTTTTTTACAATTTCAATTATTTCATCTTTTGATAAATTTTCAATTTCTCTAAATCTTGCTCCACCTACCATACATCTTATTCCGTTTCTATTTTCAAATACATACTTATCCATCAATATTCCAAGAGTCTTTTCTTTTAATGTTAAAACTCCAAATCCTTTAGGTTCTACATCTGCTTTAAAGCCTACAACAGCTACGGGATTATATTTAATTTTTTGCAATAGTTCTTTTAACTTTCCATCTACTAACTTTGCACTTTCATAAGCAGGCGTAGCTAAGATAATCTTATCAAAATCCTTTAACTCTTTTAAAGAAGTAATCTCTTTTTTTATAAAATTTGCTTTTGTAGATGATTTAAGTTTTTCAATAAATTCACTCATACCATTTTTAAAAGAATGTAATTCCCCAGTAGGAGTTCCTCCTCTTTTTAACTTTATCATACCTTTAAATAAACTACCATATTTACACTCAATATCTTTTAACTTCTTAAAAGCAGCATTCATTGAAAGCTCATTAGGAGTTGATGCATAAATACCCGCTACCATAGGAACCATCATTTTATCATTAAACTCTTTACCCAATCTTCTAGTAGCAAACTCTGCTACACTCTCTTCTTTACACTCAGGTTTTATAAAAAACTCTTTTAAAATTCTTATTTTAGCTTTTAAAGATAAGATATCACTTTTTATAAATCCAATTAAAGAAGATGGAAGAGAAATTAACTTATCATCATAAATAAATCTCTTTTTTGCATTTTCATTAGCTTTAATAGGAGTTATTCCTATTTCTTTTGCAAGTTCTAATGTTGTTAAAGAGTTATTTAAAAATCCATTTACTCCCTCTTCAAATAGAGCTCCATCAACTATAACACTTCTTGCCTTTCCTCCCCATTTATCTTTTTCAAAAACAGTTACATCAAACTCATTTTGTAAATAATAAGCCAAACTAAGTCCACTAATTCCACCACCTATAATTGCTATTTTCATTTCATTCTCCTAATATAAAAAGTAACTACTCCAACTAAAATCATAACAAAACTCAATATCTCTCCCATTGTAAAATGCATAAAAATAAATCCAAGTTGAGGGTCCGGTTCTCTAAATAATTCACAAAAAGACCTAAATATTCCATATAAAATCATATAAAGAGCTATTAACTCACCTTTATTTTTATAAAACTTTTTATAATAAAAATAAAGCAAAATAAAAGTTACAATCCCCTCAAAAAAAGCTTCATACAATTGACTTGGATGTCTTAAAACTCCATTAACATATATTCCCCACTCTACATCAGTAACTCTTCCAATAAGTTCTTGATTTAAAAAATTCCCAATTCTCCCAAATAGATATCCTAAAGGAACAGCTAAAGCAACAATATCTAAAAGCTTCCAAATATCAACTTTTTTTATTTTATAATAAAGATAAGTTGCAATAGCAAAACCTATAACAGCTCCGTGATAACTCATTCCTCTAATTCCAACAAGCTTTCCATCTACAAAAGGATTAAACATCTCCCATGGATGAGTAAAATAGTAACTATTATCAGGCACATAAAAAACAAAATATCCTATCCTTGCTCCTAAAATAATACCTATTTCTGCCCAAACAAAATACTCATCAATAATAGATTTATCAACTTCTTCTTTTTTAGCAAAATAGTATGCCATATAAAGCCCCACAAAAAGAGCTAAAGCATACATAATACCATACCAATGAACATTAAAACCAAAAATATTAAATGCAACGGGATTAAAATGAGAGTAAATATGTTGCCAAAAGTCCATAATTATCCCTCAATTGCTTTAGCAATAATCTCTAAAGGATGCATAAATTTTTTGTTATCTTCTACTTTATCAAGATGTTCTGTAATTTGCATCCTACAAGCACTACACTCTGCACTTACAACTTCTGCATCAACTTTTTTTATCATATTAGCTTTTATTAATCCCTCTTTTCTTGCTAAATCAAATTTTTCCGTTTGCATTGTAATTCCACCAAATCCACAACAAACATTCGGATCTTCCATTTCATTAATAGTTGTAATTTTATTAAGAAGATTTCTTGGCTCTTTTCTTATATCAAACACTTTTGCAAAATGACAAGCGTCATGATAAGTAATTGTTGTTATATTTTTATTAAGTTTTTTAAGTCTCTCTTCTAAATCTGTATAATTATAAAGCCACTCAGTAGTTCCAAATATTTTTGATTTTATTTTTTGATGTCTTTGAATCCAATCTGGCATATAGTGCTTAATATACTCTTCATAATCCTTTTTAAGCATAGCTGTGCAAGTTGCTTCTGGAACTATAATAGCATCTACTTCGTCTATAAATGTTTCAAAATACTCTATATTAAATCTTATCAATTCTTCTGTAGTCTTAAAATCTCCTGTAAAGTATGCAGGTGCTCCACAACACTTTTGCTTTTTAGGTATAAAAATATCTATATCTAAAAACTTAAGTATTTTAATTAAAGCATCTCCTACTTCTGTATAGTTGTAATTTGCAAGGCACCCTATAAATATAGCCACTCTTTTTTGAGGGTTTTTAGCTGGAATTTTTTGAGGATATTTTTTTAAAAAGCTCTTTTTCTTAAAAGAAGGCAAAAGCCTACCTTTATGTAAAAGAGGCAAAGAAAACTTACTTCTCATTGCATTTTTATCTTCTTCAATCTTAAATCCACAACTTTGAAAATAAAATCCAAATTTGCTTACTAAATCATAAGCCCATCTATGTTTTAATAAAAAGAAAAATGCTCTTTTATACCATGCAATGCCATATTTTTTTGCAATTTCTCTTCTAATATTTTCTATCATAAAATCAGTAGGTAAAGAGTTAGGACAAACTTCTACACATTGATTACATAAAAAACAACTCTCAAAAATATCTTTAGTATTTTTATCAAGTTCAATTTCTCCCTCTTCTACCCCTTTTAATAAATCCAAAAAACCTCTTGGAGAAGTAACCTCATCTGGATTTACTCTATGAACCGTACATCCCGGGATACATTTCCCGCACTTAATGCAAAGGTCTGATATTTCTGAAAATTTAAACACTCCTAAACCTTTTTTGATAGAATTTAACACTCTAATAGAGAAATTGTCAAGTAAAATTTAATTATTCACATTTAATTATCTCTATTTCAACACTTTTAAATCTTGCTGTTTTTACCTTTTTATCTGCTTCGTCTCCAAATAAAGAGTTTATTTTATTTTTTGCAAAATGAAATGTAGTATATAGGGTATAAGGTCTAATATTTTTTGAAAATTTTACTTTTAACTTTCCGCTCTCTCCATAGCTTGTTTTTAACTTAACATAATTTTTTAACTCTTCCTTATGGATAGGATTTACGAGCAATATATCATCATTATATTTTTTATTAAGTTTTTCACTCACTTTAGTTTGAGCTGCATTATTATATTGAGCTAATGCCCTACCTGTATTTAAATACCATTTTCTTTTTCCTTCAAGTAAATCTTTAACTTCACCTCTTAAAGAGTAAGAATAATAATGAAAATGACCTTTTCCATCATTTGTAGAAAAAGAATTTAGATGTAAAATAGGTGAATCTGTCTCTTTAATAGGCCATTGAAGAGGTTTTTGTTTAAGTTTTTCATAAGTTGCACCCTCAAATCTTTTAACTTCTTTTTTACAGGCATTAAAAACTTCTTCTGTAGTTGAAAAATTAAAATCAATTCCTATTTTTTTTGCAATTTCACTAATTACCTCCCAATCATCTGGCAAAGAAGTAGAAACAAGAGGAGTTGAAAGATGTAATCTTCTTTCTGCATTTACATAAACCCCCTCTTTTTCATATGCACTTTTAACTGCAAATACAATATCTGCTTTTTTAGTCATTTCATTTTTCATAACTTCTAATACCAATAAAAACTCTAATTTATTAAAAGCTTTTTTTATTTTTTCTTGATTAGGATGGACATGTAAAATATCTTCTCCCATATTAATAATTGCTTTTACTTTATCTTCGTTTATAGCATCTATTACATCTGGAGTCATTAATCCTATCTCTTTTGGAATAGTATAATCTGGTCCATAATAAGGCAAACACCCAACATCACAAGCACCTTGCACATTATTTTGCCCCCTAAGAGGCAAAACTCCAGCTCCTTTTTTAAAGTTACCCGTAAGCATTAATAAATTGCTAATAGCATTTACACTCTCTGTCCCATCAATATGCTCTGTAACTCCAAGCCCCCATGCAATAATAGTTTTTTTAGTTAAAAGTTTAGCAATCTCTTCTATTTGAGTTTTAATATTTTCAAATCCTTTTAATTTTAAAAAAACTTCTTTATCCATCTTATCTTTTAATATTTTTTCTTTATACTCGCTAAACCCAACACATCTTTTTTCTATAAAATCTTTATCTATTAAATCTTTTTCTATCAATTCTTTTGCAAGGGCATTTAAAAATAAAAGATTAGATTCAAACGGCAAAATAACTTTTATATCTGCAAATTTCATAAGCGGAATTTCTCTTACATCAACAACTATTAATTTTAACCCTTTTTTCTTAGCTTTTATAATCCTACTCGCTACCATAGGATGAGCTTCTGTAGTATTAGAACCTATTACCATCAAAACTTCAGCATTAAATATCTCATCAAAATTTACACTACTTGCCCCTTCTCCTATACTCATCTTCAAACCAGACAAACTTGGAGAGTGACAAATCCTTGCACAATTATCAATATGTGGTGTTTTTATTACTTCTCTTGCAAATTTTTGAAAAAGCCAAGCACTCTCTACATTTGTTCTTGCTCCACCTATTGCGGCAACAGAATAAGAAGAGTATTTATTTGTAATATCTTTTAACTTCCAAGCAGCTAAATCTACCGCTAAAGAAAAAGGAGCTTCATAAAATCTTTCATCATATTCTCTTAAATTAGCTAATCTAATAGCCAGCTCAAAAGGAAAATTATCTTTATTTTTTTCTACAAACTCATAGCTTACTAAATGTTTATCTAATCTACTATTTAAAAATTCAAAACCATACTTTCCTTTAATACATAAAGCTCCTCCGCTTGATATTCCATTTTTTACTTCGTGAATTTTTATTATCTTATTATCTTTTACTTCTGCTTCAATCTCACATCCTACTCCGCAATAGGTACAAACACTCAACATCTATTACCTTTTTTTCATTGTTTTTATCTTATTTTATCAATTTTTGCAAGAGTTTATCTTGAATTCTTATAGGTAACATATTAAAAATTTTCAAAAGGTAATAAAATCTCTTTGGAAAAGGATAATAAACAATTTCTTTTTCTATAGCTTTTATAATCTCTTTTACTCCATCATCTAAACTCATTAAAAAAGGCATATGAAAATTATTTTTTCTTGTCATATCTGTATCTATAAATCCAGGTAAAATATTAATTACACTTAAATTTGGATAAAGCCTTCTAAGAGAGTCTGCATAAGAGTTTATTGCTCTTTTACTTGCACTATAAGCAGTAGATGTAGGAGAAGCTACTATACTTGCTAAAGAAGATATAAACACTATTTTTCCTTTATCCATTTTTACAACCAAATCTTCAAGTAAAGCATGTATACTTAAAAAATTTATTTTAAAAAGCCACTCAAACTCTTCATACTTTATCCAAGATTTACTATGACCAATAGAAACTCCCGCATTTAAAATAATTAAATCAAATTTCTCATCTATATTTTTTGAAAATTCTCTTACTTTTTTAATATCTGCTAAATCAATTGAAATATTTTTTACATTGTTATAATTAAATTTAGGCTCTCTTGCTAAAGCATAAATAATATCTGCTCTATCTTTATAATACTCAACAAGTCTTTTACCTATTCCTCTACTTGCTCCTGTAATTAATACTTTCATAAATTAAACCTTTTTGGTATAACTAACATAATAATCAAAAGGAGTATAATGTATAAAGCATATAATATCAAAAGTTTAAGAAAAATACCTCAAATAA
>CAZEOW010000009.1:0-17897 GCA_964514005.1 uncultured Nautiliales bacterium | reverse complement strand
CTACAATTAAAAAAAGAGTTTGAAAAAATAAAAAGATTTAAAGAATTAATCTCTTTTGCTAATAAAAACAATCTAAATATAAAAGAAATAAAAATTGCAATTCCAAAAGAAACATCTTCAAACATAAATTTTAATATCCCTTCTAAAAAAATAGAAATTAAAAATTTATCAAAAAACTATAAACAAGCTATAAAAATAGAACCTAATATCCATACTAATATTCAAAATAAAAAATCTAAAATAACTTTAGCCTCTTTATTAAATAAAACAACAAAAAAAGAAGATAAAGAAGATAAAATGCCGCTTAAAAATCAAATATACACCCAAACAATCCAACCTCAACCAAATAATAATCCAGTAATAGAATTAAAACAAAATATATTAAAAGCAAAAGAGACTATAAAAAATTTTTCTAATAAATTAAAAGAAGCTATAACAAATTACAAACCTCCCATTACAAAAATAGATATAGACTTACATCCAAAAGAACTTGGAAAAATAGCCCTCACTATTACTAAAAAAGGAAAAAATTTAAAAATTAATATAAACTCAAACAATAACGCAATAAACATTTTCAATATTCATCAAAATGAATTAAAACAACAACTAAATAATATAGGGTTCAATGAAATCAATATGAGTTTTAATTCTAATAATCAAAAACAAAATGAAAACAAAAATCAATCTAAACAATATAAAAAGTATGAAGAGGATGAGGAAGAATTAATTATAGAGATACCTAATTATGCTTAATGATTATGTAAATGAAGTCCAGCCAACTCTTCAACTGTTGCATCTCTTTTATTAAGAAGTTTTACATCAAATGTTAAATCTTCTCCTGCTAATGGATGATTATAATCAATTGTTACTCCATTGTTATTAAAATCCACTACCACTACTGAAATAACTTCACCTTGCGGAGTCTGTCCATAAAGGGTCATACCTTTTTGCAGCTCTATTCCTTCAAATTGCTCTTTAGGAAGAGTTTCCACTAAACTTTCATCTCTATAACCGTAAGCTTCCTCTGCTTTTACAACAATATTTTTCTCTTCCCCTACTTCCATATTTACAACCTCTTTCTCAAGTCCAGGAATTATTTCCCCTTTTCCTGCAACAAATTTAAGAGGCTCAGCCCCTTTATTGCTATCAACTACTTCACCATTAGAATTTTTTACAACATACTCAATTTCATACACTTTAGCCATAAAATTCCTTTATAATAAATTATAATTAGAGTATAACAAATTATTTTAGTTTTTCCAAATCTTTTTTAGCAAATTTTACATAAAGAGAAGTAGGATACTCTTTAATTAATTTTTTAAATGTTAAAACGGCTAACTCTTTTTTCCCTAATTTCATAAAAGACCTACCCGTATGATATAAAAGCTTATCCATATATAAAGTTTTTTTAGGGTATACTTGAACACTTTTTTTATAAAAACCTAAAGCATCTTTATATAACCTTTGCACATAAGCTACCTCTCCTAAATAAAAAAGAGAAGTAGCTGTTTTATAACCTTTCTGATATGTATAAGTAAACAATTTTTTAGCTTTATCATATTCTCCATCTTCAAAAGCTTTTCTTGCATCATTTAAAATCTCTTTTAAACTCTTTTTTTTAGGCTTTGAAAGTTTTTTTAAAATTAAGTTTTTTAAAGTTAAAAAATTTTTATTTTGAATCTCTGATAACTCTTTTATACTCTTTTTTAAAATACTTATTTCATTTTCCAACATTGAAACTTTCTCTAATAATAATTTACTAGTTTCTTTATTTTTTTCAATCTCTTTTTGATTTTTACTAATCTCTTTTTTTAGTTCTAATTTTATTTTAACCACTTTACTGTCTATATTATTTATACTATCTACTAAAGTAGTAAAAGATGAAGCTTTATTTATAAGTTTTTCAAACTGTAAATCGTATTCACTAAATTTTTTTGCCTGAAGAAATTCTAATCTTGAAATTCTTTTTTTTAATTTATTAATACTTTTTCTATTATAATAAATCATTTTTTCGGTATGAGTTAAATATTTTGGATTATTTGGAGTATTAAAAGGATCTACATCTGCTAAAAGAAAAACAGAAATAAAAATTAAAACCTTTTTCATTTTTTGCCTTTACGGAAGATATGTAAAATCATCTCTTCTATTCTTAGCCCAACACTCTTTATTATGGGCCATACAAACAGGATTTAATTCTCCATAACTAATAACCGTTAATTTTTTTGCATTAACTCCTAATTTAACTAAAGCATCTTTTACAACTTTTGCTCTTTTTAAACCAAGTGCATAATTATACTCTTCAGTCCCCCATTCATCACAATTTCCCTCTATTCTTATTATAAAACTTCCTTTAAACTCTTTAATAAGCTTTGCTAACTCTTCTACTTTAGGCCACTCACTCTCTTTAATATTATATTTGTCAAAATCAAAATAGACTGTTAATTTTTTTAACCTATTCTCAAACTCTTTAACTGTAATAGTAGTATCTATAATATCCCCATCTTCATATTTAACATCTTCAACAACATTATCTTCAGGCACAAAAGTTTGATTAATTTCAACAATTTCAGCTTTAGGAGTATGTAACTCATTTAATTGAGGTTTTTTGTTACATCCTATAAACAGAGCTAATATTATAATAAAATATATTTTCTTCATTATATCCCCTTTACCAATCAAATGACTGTATCATTTTAGGAAGTTTAAAATAAAAAAGTCTATTTTCATTTAATCTAATAATTCCCATTAAAGGCTTAAAATTTTTTCTACTTATAAACATAATAGTATTGCCATCTTGAGAAAATCTTGGCATAAAATTTTGACCACTAAATGTAAGTCTTCTTAAAGAATCATCATTTTTATTTAGCAAAAAGAGATTAAAGGTATTTGCTCCAAAACTTTTATCACTCTCTCTTGTACTAACTACTAATAAATTATTATATGTATCAACTCCTATTTGATTTTTTCCATGATACATAACTTTTATAACTTTTGAGCCTCTTTTTTCAAAAAGATATGGAACACCAAATCTATCTGAAATAAATACATAATCATTTTTCCAAAATTTGCCACTTACATCTATACCCGGATAAAATGTAATTTTTCTTAATCTTTTACTCTTTAAATTATACTCATATATATCTGTCTGACCTTTAGGAGCCATTGTAAGCAATACTTTATTACCCTTTACATCAGATGCTATTAAAACTCCTTCTGAAGATAAAAGTCTCTTTTTTCTATGCGTAATTAAGTTTAATTTATAAAGAATAGCCTTTCTTCCTAAATAAGTATATAATATACTTTTTTGTCTGTTATCTATCCATTTAGGAAAAATATTTAACCCCCCTTTTACAACCTTTTCTTTATAACTTAAAGTATAATCAGCTATATAAATATTTGCTTCTCTTGGCTTTTCCAAAATAGAAAATACTATTTTTTTTAACATAAAATCAATTTTTGGAAGTTTAAAATAATTATTAATATCTACTACTGCTTTATGAATTAAAAACGGATACATCTTTTCATTATTCACATAATAATTTTTTACTTTTCTAAGTTTTTCATTTTCAAAATATTTCACCCTTAAGTTTTTTTTACCCATAAAAAAATAGAATTTATAATAAGCATTTCTATTTTTATTAATTGTATACTCAAAGTGAGAACTTACCTTTAAATCTAAATCCAATATTTTTTGAGAAGTTTTATCTCCTTTAAATTCAATAGCAATAACAGGTTTGTCTTCTAAATATTTTGTAATTACTACTTCTTTTGCAAATAAAAAACTAAAAGCAAAAAATAAAATTATCATTTATTAACCTTTGTCTGAAATGTAACTAACAAAGAAAAATCTTTTTTAAATTTAACACTTTTTATTTTATAAATTAATTCTTGCTGTTTTTGTAAAGATAAATTACTTTTTAAAATAATAACTTCAACATTTTTATTTATTACATTAACTCTAATTTTAGCATATTCCCCTACAATATCAGATATTTCATTCCAAATATTCTGAAGTTTTAACAAAATTTCGTTTTGAACACTACTTTTACCGGTTCTTTTATTTGATAATTTAAATTTTATTTCACTTGTTTTTAAATTGTTTAACTCTTTCTCAATTCCTTTTAATCTACTAACTGCATCATTCTCTTTTAATTTTACCTTTTCAGTTTCTACATTATAATCTACATTTTTAAAAATATCTTTAATATCTATATCCCCTTTTTTAGTAATTGAGCTTTTACTACCCTTTTTTTTATTACGAGGCTTTTTATACTTCTTTTTTAACTTTTTAACTCTATTGATATTTGATTTTTCTATTGCTATTATAGCAGTATGAATAAAAACCTTTTTTTGAGGCTTTTTATAAAAAATATATATAAAAAGTCCTCCTAACATAGCAGTGCTAATAGTAAGAGATAATAAAAAAGAGAAAAATCTCATTGAGTTAAAAGTCCTATTTGAGTAAATCCAACTTTTACAACTGCTGCATATATTTTCATAAAATCCGCATACTTTATCTCTTTATCAGCAGCAATATAAACTAATGAGTTTTTATCAAATTTAGAATATTTTAAATTAAACTCTTCTAAAAAATTTTGAAAACTTAAACTCTGTTTATTAACTAAAACTTTTCTATCTTTTGTAATTACAATATTAATTGTCGCCTTTTTAATAGCCGGCGTCTTTTTACTACCTTCTGGAAGAGTAATACTCTTTTCTTCATAAGTAGTTATACTAATAGAAACCATTAAAATAGCTAACAACACAAGCATTATATCAACAAACGGAGTAATATTAAGTTCAGGTTTCTTCATTATTTAAATAAAAATCCTTTTGCATATTTAATAGTGTTAGTAAATCTTCAATTTTTTTCATTAATATTTGATGAAAACTATACGCTGGAATAGCAACTAAAATACCAACAGCTGTTGCTACTAAAGCTTCAGAAATAGCTGGTGCTATCATATTAATAGTAGCAGAAGTTTGCATATGAGAAAAAGCATTAAGAATCCCAACTACTGTTCCAAATAGTCCTATAAATGGCGAAGTAGATGCAACAATACTTAAAAAAGTTGTACCACTACTTGCTGTTTTTTTTGCTGCTAAAATACAAGCCTCAAAACTTAATTCACTAATCTTATCATTTTTTAAAAGGCAATTTCTTAAAGAAGTTGTCTCTGAAATATTGTTTGTCATAAGTAAAGAATTAAGAGCTTCTTCCTCTTTTTTTAACCATTTAAATAAAAAAAAGAATTTATTAAAGAAGATAAAAAAGACAAAAAAGAGATAAAGCCCTAACCATCCTAATACTATTAAACTAATAGGATTAGTTAAAACTTTATAAGTTTCTTGCAACATTTTCTATTCTCGCCTCAACAGAAGCAACAAGAGCATCAGAATCAGAAGCTTCTTTTATAATTTGTTTAGCTTTTTCAATTGCTTCAGCAATTTCAGTTGACGTAGAACCTTTAATAGGTTGAACAACATCAGATAAAATATTTACTTTTTTAGGAGAAACTTCTACAAATCCTCCATTTACCGCTAAGACTTCTTCAGTTCCATCATTTTTTTTAACAACTATAAGCCCTGGCTGAAGAATAGTACTTAAAGGAGCATGATCTTCAAGAACTCCAAATTCCCCTTCAATACCAGGCAAAACTACTTCTTTTATTTCTCCCTCAAAAATTCTTCCAAGAGGTGTAACTATATCAACTTTCATTGTCTACCTTTATTTACCAGCCTTCATTCTTTCAGCTTTTTCTTTAGCTTCATCTAAATCACCAACCATATAGAATGCATTCTCTGGTAAGTCATCTACCTTACCATCAAGAATTTCTTTAAATCCAGCTATTGTTTTATCAAGTTCTACATATCTACCATCTGCTCCTGTAAACACTTTTGCAACAAAGAATGGCTGAGATAAGAATCTTTCAATTTTTCTTGCTCTTTGAACTATAAGCTTATCTTCTTCACTCAATTCATCCATACCAAGAATAGCAATAATATCTTGTAAATCTTTATATTTTTGTAATACTTCCTGAACTCCTCTTGCAACTTTATAATGTTCTTCTCCAACAATTTGAGGGTCAAGAATTCTACTTGTTGAATCAAGTGGGTCAACTGCCGGATAAATCCCTTTTTCTGCAATTTTTCTATTAAGAACTGTTGTTGCATCTAAGTGTGCAAATACACTTGCAGGTGCTGGGTCTGTTAAGTCGTCTGCTGGTACATATACTGCTTGAATAGAAGTAATACTTCCTTTTTTAGTTGATGTAATTCTTTCTTGTAATTTACCCATTTCTGTAGCAAGTGTTGGTTGATAACCAACTGCACTTGGAATTCTTCCAAGAAGTGCAGACATTTCAGCACCAGCTTGTGCAAATCTAAAGATATTATCAATAAACATTAACACATCTCTATTTTCTACATCTCTAAAATATTCAGCCATTGTAAGACCAGTCATTGCAATTCTATTTCTACATCCCGGAGGTTCATTCATTTGCCCATAACATAAAGCAACTTTATCTAAAACTCCACTCTCTTTCATTTCATGATAAAGGTCATTACCTTCTCTTGTTCTTTCTCCTACTCCAGCAAATACTGAATATCCGCTATGTTTATAAGCAACGTTATGGATTAGCTCCATAATAATAACTGTTTTACCAACACCAGCACCACCAAATAAACCTGTTTTTCCACCTTTCATATAAGGACAAAGTAAATCAACTACTTTAATTCCTGTTTCAAAAATCTCCATTTTTGTAGATTGCTCTTCAAATGGAGGTGGATCTCTATGAATTGACCATCTTGGAACATCTGCTGAAACTGGCTCACCACCATCAATTACATCACCTGTAACATTAAAAATTCTTCCAAGTACTGCTTCTCCAACAGGAACTGAAATAGGAGCACCAGTTGCTATAACTTTAGTTCCTCTTGTAAGTCCATCTGTTAAATCCATTGCAATAGTTCTAACAATATTATCACCTATTTGAGCCGCTACTTCTAAAACAACTTTTTTCTTTTCACCTTCTACTTCAAATTCCACATATAAAGCTTCATTAATAGCAGGAATTTTGTCCCCATCAAACTCTACATCTACAATAGGACCTAAAATTTGTAATACTTTACCTTCCATTTTACTCCTTTAGTTTTTCATTGCTTCTATTGCTGTAACAATTTCAATAAGTTCTCTTGTTACATTTTCTTGTCTAACTTTGTTAAATTCTAAAGTTAAAAGTCTTACCATTTCTTTAGCATTATTAGTTGCTGCATCCATTGCTTGCATTCTTGCACTATGTTCTGCTGCTAGTGAATCAAGCAGAGCATAATAAATTGAATACTCAATATACTTTTTAACTAAATCATTTAAAATCATTTCATAATCATTATCAGGTTCAATTTCTAAAAACTCTGTATTTTGATTATCTTCAATTTCTATTGGCAACAGAGAATCTACTCTTACTTCTTGAGTTAATTTATTTACATATCCATTATGAATTAAAACAATATTATCAATCTTTTCTTCTACAAAATCTTGATAACTTGAATTAATAATTTCAGCCGCTTTTTCGTAATTAGGGGCAGCACTAAGCCCTATTATTTCTTCATTCATTTCAATATCCATAAAATGGAAATATTCTATTGCTTTTTTACCAATTACTTTTAACCTAACTTTAATATCTTTTTCTTTAAATTCATTAATTAAAGATAAAGTTTTTTTAATAGTATGGATATTAAAACCTCCACACAATCCTTTATCAGCAGTTATTACTATAATATCAACTTTTTTAACATTAACACTAGAAAACGCTCTAATATCAATAGTATCTTTTACACTTGCAAGTTTTTGTGAAATCTCTTTAATTACTTCATCAATCTTTTTAGCATATACTCTAGAGCGAATAAGAGCTTCTTCTGCTCTTTTTAGTTTTGCAGTAGAAACCAATTTCATTGCTCTAGTAGTTTTTTGCGTATTCTTTACACTACTAATTTTATTCTTTAATTCTTTTAGAGTTGCCATTTATTATCCTTCAAAACTTGCCTTAAACTCTTCTAATGCTTTTTTAAGTAACTCTTCTGCCTCTTCAGAAATTTTTTTCTCACTTCTAATTTTTTCAAAAATTTGAGGATATTTACTTTCAATAAATGGATATAGCTCTTCTTCAAATTTTCTTACACTACTTACAGGAATATCATCAAGATATCCTTTTGTTCCAGCATAAATAATTACTACTTGTTTTTCAATTACAAGAGGAGAATTTGCTGGTTGTTTAAGAATTTCTACTAATCTTTGACCTCTTTCAAGTTGTTTTCTACTTGCTTCATCTAAATCACTTGCAAATTGAGCAAATGCTTCAAGTTCTCTATATTGTGCAAGTTCAAGTCTTAAAGTACCGGCTACTTGTTTAGTAGCTTTAATTTGAGCAGCCCCACCAACTCTTGATACTGAAAGACCCACATTAATAGCTGGTCTAATACCTTTATTAAATAGATTAGTTTCAAGGAAAATTTGTCCATCTGTAATTGAAATTACGTTAGTTGGAATATAAGCTGCAACATCTCCTCCTTTTGTTTCAATAATAGGAAGAGCTGTTAAACTTCCTGCACCTAATTCATCATTAAGTTTTGCTGCTCTTTCAAGTAATCTACTATGTAAATAAAATACATCTCCTGGATATGCTTCTCTTCCTGGAGGTCTTCTAAGAAGAAGTGACATTTCTCTATATGCGTCTGCGTGTTTACTTAAATCATCATATATAATTAATGCATGTCTTCCATTATCTCTAAAATATTCACCCATTGTAACACCAGCATATGGTGCTAAGAATTTAAGAGAAGAAGCTTCTGAAGCACTTGCATTTACAACAATAGTATATTCCATTGCTCCATGTTCTTCAAGAATTCTTACAATATTAGCAACAGTTGATTGTTTTTGTCCAATTGCAACATAAATACAAACAACATCTTCATTTTTCTGATTTAAAATAGTATCTATAGCAAGAGTAGTTTTACCAGTTTGTCTATCACCAATAATTAACTCTCTTTGCCCTCTTCCAATTGGAACTAATGCATCAATTGCTTTAATACCTGTTTGAAGAGGTTCATGAACAGATTTTCTTGCCATAATTCCAGGAGCTTTCTCTTCTACATATCTATATTCAGTAGCGTCAATAACTCCTTTTCCATCAATTGGCTCACCTAAAGCATTTACTACTCTACCAATTAAAGCATCTCCAACCGGAACAGAAATAAGTCTTCCAAGTCTTTTTACAGAACTTCCTTCTGTAATATCTGTACCTTTTCCTAATACAACAATACCAACATTATCAGTTTCAAGGTTAAACACTAACCCTTTCTCACCTGTTTCAAATTCAACCATTTCTCCAGCCATTGCATTAGTTAAACCATATACCTTAGCTATACCGTCTGCTGAATAGATAACCTTCCCTACTTCTTCCACATCAACTTTTAGATTAAAGTTCTCTACTCTCTCTTTTATAATCGAAGTGATTTCTTGTACCACTTATACTCCTTTCTCTTAGATTGCTTTTAAGATTTGATTTATTAAATCATTTTTGATTTTATTTTCATCAATGCTAACTTCAACATTTAATACATCTACATAAACCTTAATTCCATTTATATCTTTTTCTTTTAATTGAAGTTTTATTGTTGCATTTAGTTTTTTTGAAAGTTTTTCTTCTAACTCTTCTAACACCTCTTGTGATATTTTACCTTCAACTACACCAGCATAAGTATTAAAATGTCTCGCTACATTTTGATAAACAATTTGAAAAATCTCTTTTAAGAAATCTTCCCTTTTATTTTCAAGTACAATTTTTAAAAAATTTTTAAGATGCTCATTTTCACTCTCTCCTAATTCTAATAAAAACTCAATTTTTTCTTCTTGAGTTAAAGAAGGAGACTTCACAACTAGCAAAAATTTAGGATCTTTTGCAACTAACGAAATTCTTGCTAAAGCTTCATACACTTCTACAATTTCATCATCATTTTTTAAAGCAGTTAAAAGAGCTTTTGCATATTTTTGAACTAACATTACCCTACCTTTAATACAATTTTAGCTGCATCTTCACTATTAATATGGATATCTTTTAGAATATCTTCTAAAAAGATTTTAACAGCATCTTTTTTAGCTTTTTGAATTTCATATTTTTTTGTTTCTTCAAAATGCTTTTCTAAAAGAGATATCTCTTCTTTTGTAGAATTAATAATATTATTATAAATAATCTCTGTCTCTTTTTTAGCATCATCAACAATTTCTTGAGCTAACTTTTTAGACTCCTCAAGTTTTGCTAAAAGAGCTTCTTTTTCTTCTTTTGCCTCTTTTAATTTATTTTCAACTTCTTGAAATTTTTTAGCAATTTGATTCTTTCTATTTTCAAAAAACTCTTTTGATTTTGCTCCAACCAGATACCATAAAATTGCTGCAAAAATTAAAAAGTTTATAGTTCTTGCAACTATATCAGTTCCACTACCCATTGCTTCACTTGCATAAACTATTCCACTTAAAACAGCTACCAAAAATGCAATTTTTTTCATGCTGCATTCCTTATTTTATTTTCCATTGCTTTTTTTATTTCATTTTTTGAAACATTAAGAGTTTGTAATATGCTATTTTTCTCTTTTTCAATTTCTTTTTCTAAAGTTTTCTTAGCTTCTTCAATTGATGCTAACGCTTTAGCTTTCATCTCTTCAGCATCTTTAATAGCTTTTAACTTTGCTTCTTCTCTAATCTCTTTAGCTTCTTTTCTTGCTTTAGCTAATATCTCTTCAATCTCTTTCTCCAATTTTTTAGTATCTTCTTCATTATAATCAATCATTCGCAAAGACTCAGATAATTTTGCATCTCTTTCATCCATAAATCTCACTAAAGGATCAAACAACCACATTTTTAAAAAAATCATTGTAACAAGGAAAATGCCGGCTTCAATTAGCATTACACCTATGTTCAAATCAAGCATCAAGTCTCCTTTTTTTGAAATTTTAACATAATTTTAACCAATCAAAGATAAAAGTTTTTCTAATTTTTCCAAATCTTTTTCATTTTTAAATTTTATTTTAATATATTTTTCTCCACTTTCCACTATGAATCCTTTTTCTACAAATTTATTAACTAATTTTTCCACTCTTAAATCAGCCTTTTTTCTAATTTTTTTGACAAACTGTTCAGTTTCTCTCACACTTAAAGAATTTTCTTCAATCTCTTTTAACACTATTTGTAGCATTTTTTCATCAAGACCAATCAATATTTTTGCGTGACCTATACTCAATTTATTGTTTTCAATTTTATCTAATACAAATTTAGGTAATTTAAGAATTCTGAGTAAATTAGTAACATAAGTTCTGCTTTTTGAAATCATTTCAGCCACTTCTTGATGAGTATAATTATATTCTTGCATTAAATTTTTTAAGGATAGGGCAATCTCTATTGGAGATAATTCCTCTCTTTGAATATTTTCTATTAAAGCATACTCTCTTAACTGCTTTAAAGAGTAATCCACTATTAAAGATTTTATTTTATTTCTTTTTAAAAACTGAAAGGCTCTATATCTTCTCTCTCCTGAAACTAAAATATATTTATCATTGTTTTCTATAACAACAATAGGTTGCATAAGTCCATATTTTTCTATGGAATTAGCAAGCTCTTTAATAGAATCTAAAGAAAATTCTTTTCTAGGTTGATAAGGATTTGGTTCAATTTTATTAAGTGCTATTTCTTCCACACCTTTTTGCGGCAAATCTTTTAAATAAGAAGCTTCTGCATCTTCTAAAATAGCTCCTAAACCTTTTCCTAATCTCATTTTAATTCTCCAAAATTTTTTCAGCAAGTTTTATATAAGCTTTTGCACCTGCAGATTTTATTTCATATAAAATTACAGGTTTACCAAAACTTGGTGCTTCTGCAAGTCTTATATTTCTTGGAATTACTATAAGTTTATTATCTTTTTTAAAAAGATTTTTTTTAAAATATTTTACAAGTTCTTGTAAGACCTGTTTGGAAAGATTAGTTTTTTTATCAAACATAGTAGGTAAAATACCCTTTATTTTTAAAGAAGGATTTTTTGTTCTTTGAACAAGTTTAATAGTATTTAAAAGCTGGGCAATACCTTCAAGAGCAAAATATTCTGTTTGAATAGGAACAATAACACTATCACTTGCATTTAAAGCATTTATAGTAATTGTTCCTAACATTGGTGGAGTATCTATTATTATATAATCATACTCTTTTTCTACCTCTTTAACTCTTTTTTTTAAAGTTAGCTCTTTTTCTTTTAAAAGTTCTGCTTCTTTTTCTATTCCAGCAAGCCCTATATTTGATGGAATTAAATCAAGTGTTGGAATTAAGGTTTTTAAGATTGTTTCATTAATATCTTTACTTCCTATTAAAACATGATAAAGGCTATATTCATAATCACTTTTTAAAAATCCAAATGAAGATGTTGCGTTAGCTTGTGGATCTGCATCTATTAACAAAACTCTTTTCTCATTAATAGCTAAAGAAGCTGCCAAATTAACAGCTGTTGTTGTTTTTCCAACCCCCCCTTTTTGATTAGCTATAGCAATAACTTCTCTCATCTTTTTGAAAACACCCTTTTTTGATTAATTTTTAAACTCCCATCATTTATTAGTTCACCCTCTATATTAAATATCTTTTTTGTTATTAAAAACTCTTTTTTATATTCCATAAATACTTTTTCCCATGCCATTCTATTATTTAAAAAAGTAAAAAAATTAAGAAGTATTGTATCATTTTTTATTTCAATATCCAAACTTCCAAAATTATCCGAAGGGGAATATTTAGTGTTTAATCCTATACCACAAATAAGAATATTTTTTCTTATATTTGTAATTACTCCTCCTACTTTTTTAACTCCATATTCAAGAATATATATATCATTTGGCCACTTTAAAACAACTTTGCTCCCATATGAGTTTAAAACTTTTTTTATAATCCAACCAAAATAGATTGAAAAACTCTGCATTGGGATGTTTTTAAAAAAATCTAAAGGATAAGCAAAAGAAAAAAAGAGATTTCCTCTTTTTCCTTCCCATTTATTATTTTTACTTCCAATTCCATTCGTTTGATTTTCACTCCACACACAAACAGGCAAATTAAGATTTTTATAATTCTTAAGTAAATACTTTTGAGTAGAATCTATTTCATTAAAATATATATAATTCATTGCAAAATATTATCGCCTACTTTTAATCTCTTTCCGTTTACATAATCAATCGCTCTAATGGCCTTTTTACCAGGTACCTGCACTTCAATAAGTTTTATTCTTCCTCTTTCACACCCTACTATTACACCATTATCAATACTGATAATCTCTCCTTCTTTGTTTTTAGAAGAAGTATCGATTAATTCCATTTTATTTATTTTAAATTTATCACAATAAATTCCCGGCCAAGGTTTGAACGCCCTATATTTTCTATCAATCAATTCAGCACTTTTAAAATCTATAAATCCATCACTTTTTTTGATTTTCGGAGAATACGTTGCAAAAATATCATTTTGTTTAAGAGGTTTTATTTTATGAAAATTATCTATCGTATAAATAATCTGTTTTGCCGCAATTTTTGCTAGTTCATCAAAAAGCTCGATACTATCTTTCTTACCAACTTCCGTATAATCCCAGCATAAAATATCACCTATGTCAAGCCCCTCATCCATAAGCATTGAAGTAACACCTGTATATTTATCTCCATTTAAAATTGCACTCTGAATAGGACTTGCTCCTCTATATTTTGGAAGTAATGATGCGTGTAGATTGATACAAGGTGCTGTATCTAAAATAGATTTAGGTAAAAGTAATCCATATGCCGCAACTACGATAAAATCGGGATTATATTTTTTTACATCTTCATTTTTAAGAGACGTAGGTGTTAAAACTTCATAACCTTTTTTTAGGGCATACTCTTTAACAGGTGTTGGGGTTAAAATCTTTTTTCTCCCAACCGGCTTATCCGGCTGAGTATAAACAGCAGAAATATTATATTTAGATAAAGCATCTAAAATTTCAACAGCATACTCAGGACTTCCCATAAAAACTATATTCATAACATCATACCCTTAATCATAAAGAAAATCATAGCCGCTAACACCGCTGCAACAGGCACTGTTATAAGCCAAGCTGCAATAATTTTTTTAAACAAATCTCTTTTTACATATTTTACTTTTTCTTCTTTTTTAAGTATTTTTCTATATTTTTTTAGTCTTTTTTCAAATCCTTCAATAATTTCAATTAATTCCACAATTCTTTTATAATCCTCTTTTGTTTTATCGCTTTTTCCTTGTAAATCCTTTAATTCAAGGAAGTATACTCTTAGCTCTTTTTCAATATCTTCAATCTCTTCTTCTATCTCCTCTTCTTTCTCTTTTATTAAATGAAGCCACTCTCTTAAAAATCCAACACCAAAAATTGCTCCTACTGCAATATGAGTAGAACTCACAGGTAACCCTAGTTGTGAAGCAACAATTACCGTAATAGCTGCAGCAAGTGCTACACAAAAACCTCGAATTGGATCAATTTTTGTAATCTCATCTCCAACTGTTTTAATAAGTCTTGGTCCGTATAACGCAAGCCCTAAAGAAATACCAATAGCCCCTATTGCCATAACCCAAAAAGGAATTGAAGATTTTGGCGAAATTCCTCCATTCATTACCGCATCAGCAATTGCCGCAAGAGGGCCTACTGCATTTGCAACATCATTTGCACCGTGTGCAAAACTAAGTAGTGCTGCAGAAAAAATTAAAGGCACGGTAAAATATTTATTAATTCCATTTCTATTATTTTGAATCTCTTCTTTTTTTAGTTTTACAATCATATAAAAATAAACAGCAACTCCAATAATTAATCCAAAAATTGCAGCAACCCCAAAAGTTGGTTTTTTAGTATGAGGGAGAAAACTAAGCACGTTTACAATATCAACCCATACGTGTTTTAGGCCTTTCATTGTTATATATGTAATAAAAGCCCATGTCATTATTGCAACATATATCGGAACCCATTTTCTTGCTGAACTTACTTTATCCTCTTTAAAAATAATCGTTTTTTTAATAGAATAAAGAAAAGCAGCAGCAATAATACCCCCAAGAATAGGAGAAATAACCCAAGAAGCAACAATTTTACCCATTGTAGCCCAATGAACTATACTAAATCCTGCAGCAGCAATTCCAGCACCCATTACACCACCAACAATTGAATGAGTTGTAGAAACCGGAGCTTTAAAAGCTGTAGCAAGATTTAGCCATAATGCAGCTGCTAATAGTGCTGACATCATAGCCCATATGAAAATATTAACATCTCCGCCAAAAGCATTAATATCAATAATTCCTTTACGAATAGTATTTGTAACATCAGCCCCAGCTATTAAAGCACCACTTGCTTCAAAAATAGCTGCAATTATAATAGCTCCTATTAAACTTAAAGCTTTACTTCCAACTGCAGGACCTACATTATTAGCAACATCGTTAGCTCCTATATTCATCGCCATATAAGCACCAAAAATACTTGCAATTACTAAAAATAAATTATTAGGAATATTCCCAGTTTTTGCATAAGTATAAAGAACAACTATTGCAATAAATAAAAGCCCAATACCTAAACGCGTTAAATCAATACCAGCAGACTTTCTTACTTTTTTCTCTAACTTAGAGATTGTTTGAAGTTCCATAGCACCTCTTTTTTTGTGAAATTTTATAAAAAGAAAATAAAAAAGTAAATAACTTTATTTTTAAAAATAATTTAAAATGTAAAATTTCTGTATTATAAAAGCTATTTCATTAAAATATAAGGAATGCCTACAGTTACTGAAGTTAATATTAACAAACCTATAAACATTAATGCCATAAATCTCCAAAATTTAAACTCTTTATTCGCCATTACATAAATCCTTAACTCTATAACTCGCTTTTAAAATAGTAGTATCTTCTGGAGTACATATTGCTATAGTATCATCTAAAGTAAGTAAATTAAACAAATCCACAAGGGCATCTAAATTCATAGCTTTATACCCATACTCCCTTACTTTTGAAATAGAAGGTAAATCATTTACACAAAATACTGCTTCATTTAAGGAAGAAGCATACTCCACAGCCTTTTTTATCCTTTCATCTACTTTTTCATCTACTGTATAAACATATATATAATTCATTATTATCCTTTTCTTATTCTAATATAAAGATGTAAAATATCAATAGCTGCTGGCGTTACTCCACTAATTTCACTTGCAGCAAATAGAGTTGGTGGTCTAAACTTATTTAACTTTTCAACAATTTCTCTACTAAGTCCAGGAATATCATCAAATACAAAATCTTCTGGAATTTTTATACTAAGCATCTCTTTCATTCTATCTATTTGTGCCTTTTGTCTTTGAATATAATGATGATATCTAGATTCTATAATTAACTGTTCTAAAACTTCATCATCTATATCTTTAAATTCTTCTACAAATCTTTTTAATTTTTCTTTATTAAAAGTATGTCTTGCAACTATTTTTCTTAATTCCATTTTATTTTGTATTTTCTCTTCTCCCAGTTCTTGAAGTTTTTTATTTACTTCTTTATTAGGAGTAACAAAAGTAGTATTTAAAAACTCCATTTTTGTTTCAATTTTTTCTTTAAATTCTTGAATTCTTCTATAAGTCTCTTCATCAATTCCACCAAGTTTATAACCATATTCTCCCAGTCTTAAAATAGCATTATCTTCTCTTAAAAGAAGTCTATATTCACTTCTACTTGTAAACATTCTATAAGGTTCATTTGTTCCTTTTGTAACTAAATCATCTATTAATACCCCAATATAAGCTTCATCTCTTCTTAAAATAAGAGGTTCTTTTTCATCTATTTTTAAAGCAGCATTAATTCCGGCCATTATTCCTTGAGCTGCCGCTTCTTCATATCCTGTAGTCCCATTTATCTGTCCAGCAAAATATAATCCTTCTATTGCTTTAGTCTCAAGAGTATGTTTTAAATTTGTTGGTTGAATAAAATCATACTCAATAGCATATCCAAATCTGACAATTTTTGCATTTTCAAGTCCTGGGATTGAGTGAATAAAGTCTTCTTGCACATCCATTGGAAGAGAAGTTGAAAGTCCATTTAAATAATATTCTGTTGCTTCTTTTGTTTGAGGCTCTACAAATACATGATGTCTTTCTTTATCAGGGAATTTATTTAACTTATCTTCAATACTTGGACAATATCTTGGTCCAATACCTTCAATCTGTCCAGTAAAAAGAGGTGCTCTATGAAAATTACTTCTAATAATATCATGAGTTTGTTCATTTGTATATGTTATATAACAAGGTAATTGTTCTGGATTAAAAGGTTTTTTTGTTCTAAATGAAAAAGGCTTAGGATTCTCATCTCCCGGTTGAATTTGCATTTTACCAAAATCTATACTTCTTGCATCAATTCTTGCAGTCGTTCCTGTTTTAAGTCTTTCAAGTTTAAAACCTAAATTTTCTAAAGATTTACTCAATTTTTTTGCTGGTAATTCGTGAAATCTTCCTCCTTCTATTTTTACAGGACCAAAATGCATAATACCTCTTAAAAATGTTCCTGTTGTTAATATTACTGCTTTTGCCTTATATTCATTTAAAAGATTCGTTTTTACTCCATAAACTTTTCCATTTTTTACAAGAATCTCATCTACTATTTCTTGTGCCACTGTAAGATTTGGTGTATTTAAAACTTTAGTATGCATATAAATTCTATATCTATCCATATCTATTTGTGCTCTACTTCCTCTTACAGCAGGTCCTCTATTTTCGTTTAATGTTCTAAATTGAATACCTGCATTATCAGTAGCAAGAGCCATCTCTCCACCTAAAGCATCAATCTCTTTTACAAGATGTCCTTTTGCAAG
>CAZEOW010000008.1:0-18521 GCA_964514005.1 uncultured Nautiliales bacterium | reverse complement strand
TAAATAAAGTTTTTTTACTTATGGTAAATCATTATATAAAACAAGTAATAAAAGAAAAAAATGGTTTAAAAAAGCTCTTTATATTAACTCAACTTACAAAGTTTTATATAGAATATATAGAATATCATTTAACTAACGAAATAGAACAAATCAGTTCAATTCCTAAAGAAATTATTAGAACATACAAAACAAAAGGGAAATTGACTTTATTTAGTATTTATAAAGGAATCCCATTTGCCCATACCACTTCTGTCTTAGGGGTAAATTTTAAAAATGCATCTATTTCAGTTTCAACCAATAAATATCAAATAATTGCTGCAAGATTTCAAAAAACTATTTTCATTTTAAAAGAAGATAGTACATATTCCTTTAGAGCACATATAAAAGAAATAGATGATAAAAGAAAAATTTTTATTTTAGACAATATTGAAAAAATAAAACGCTCTACACCAAAAAGAAACTTTATCAGAGTTCAACCAAAAGAAGATGTTTCAGTAATTTTACATTATAAAGACACTTCATATAAAACAAAACTTTATGATATTTCAATAAGAGGAATTTGTGTTATAGCCCCTAAAATAGAAATTACCCCTGGAAAACTGATAAATATTTGCTTTAAAATAAAAGATTTTAACTATTTTAAGATAGACACAATTGCAGAATTAAAATCAATTACAAAAATAAATGAAGAACAATTTAGATATCATCTCTATTTCGAACTTCCTCCAAAAGAAGAAAACATTCTTGAAAAATGCATTACTAAAAGAGAAAAAGAGATCATTAAAGAACTTAATGAGTTTTTAATGAAAGATTATGTAGATGTAGATTAATAATTGACTAAAATTAAATCATTTATTTATTTTTCTATGTTATGTTATTTGACATACCTAAGCAATTCCTTTTAGCACGGAGAGTTATAAAAATCTTTATTAAGTTTTAAGTTAAATGTGATACTATTCATAAAAAAAGGATTTTTATGGATGTAATAAAACTCTTTGAAAAACTATTAAAATTTAAATCAATTACTCCTAATGATGATGGAGCAATGGAATTTATAAAAGAGTATTTAAGCGATTTTGAAGTAATAGAAACTCAAAAAGAAAAAGTTAAAAATCTATTTATTTACAAAAAATTTGGCAACGGAGAACATTTGTGTTTTGGGGGTCATATTGATGTAGTTCCTCCTGGAGAAGGATGGAAAAGCGATCCATTTAAACCTATAGAAAGAGATGGAAAAATATACGCACGAGGTGCACAAGATATGAAAAGTGGAGTTGCAGCATTTTTGTGGGCAATAAAAAATACTAAAAACTTTAACGGAACTTTAAGTGCACTAATTACAAGTGATGAAGAAGGTGATGCTATTTGGGGAACTAGATATATGCTTGAAGTTTTAAAAGAAAAAAATTTACTTCCAGATTATGCAATAGTAGCAGAACCTACATGTGAAAAAATATTTGGAGATGCTATAAAAATAGGAAGAAGAGGTTCAATTAATGGAATTTTAAAAATTTTTGGTAAACAAGGGCATGCTGCATATCCAAAAAAAGCAATAAATCCTATTCATCAGTTTGCACCTATATTGCCAAAAATAGCTGGAGTTGATTTAGATAAAGGAGATGAGTTTTTTGAACCAAGTAAATTTGTAATAACAGACATAAGAAGTGGTATGGAAGTTACAAATGTAACTCCGGGTGAGCTTAAAATGATGTTTAATGTAAGAAACAATACCCTAACAGATGCTAAAAAGATAAAAAAATTCTTAGAAGAAAAATTACAAGGATTAAATTACGAGTTAGAAATTAAAGTTTCATCAAAGCCATTTATAACAGAACCTAATAATAAATTAATAAAACTTCTAAAATCTTCTATTGAAAAAATTACAAACATTTCTCCTAAATATTCAACTGCAGGAGGTACAAGTGATGCACGATTTTTTGCAGAATATAATATAAAAGTTATAGAGTTTGGAGTAATAAACGATACTATTCACGCACCGAATGAAAGAACATCAAAAGAAGAGATAGAAAAACTAACTGATATTTTTTTTAATATAATTAACTCTTTTTAAAAAAGAGCAAAACTGCTCTTTTAATCTTCAGCTAAATCAACTCTTTTAATACCCTCAAAATTTTGTCTGTCTTTACTTACGCTATACTCAAATACAGTAGGGGAAATAACTTTTATAAATACACTTGCATCTTCATCTACAACATCTATTTTTAATCTTTTCTTTTTAACAAGAGGATCATTTATAGATAAATCGTTTTTCATAGCAAGTGGAGATGTTGTATAATAAAGTTCAAAGAATTCTTCTCCTGCATCAATAAATTCAACCCATTTATTATACTTCACATCCCTTGGAATAATAACTTTAAATTTTTTCCTTCTATTAGTTCCGAGATAATATTTAAATTTAATTTCATTTGTATCTTTGTTTACATTTTTATCATATACTAAAATTTTTCCTCCCGGTCTTGTTTCTATAAGCCCAAACGCAACTCCTGTTTTTCCATTTGGTTTTTCAAAATTATCTTTATTATCAAGAGGAGGAAATAATTTGCAATGAATATCTTGTCCCTTTCTTCTTGCCTCTTCTTTTAAGTTTCTAATTTTTCTTTCAAATAACTCTTTTACAATCGGTGATTTACTTGAATTTCCTGCTAAGAATATATTAACTTCATTAATATGAAATCTTTCACTATTAATTCCAAAAAAGGCTTCTCTTAATAATTCAAAAAATGAATCAACTCCTTTTTGAATTCTGTTTGTAAGAATAGTCATAAGTTTCTCTTCATCAACTTTAAGCTCTATTTGAGATTTAAGCTCACCTCTAACATCATGTAAAGATATTTTTATAATACCGCTTTCAAATACATTTCCTTCAAAAGTTTCTCTTTCCCAAAATACTCTTAACGTATCCATCAAACTTATCATATTAAGTCTTGCTTCTCTTGAATCTGAAATTAAAACTTCACTTCCTACAAATGGATCACATTCAGGAGGTAATACAAAACTAATATTTTCTTTTAATAAAATCTCTTTATTATCTTTAAATACTTCAAATGCAAGCATTTCAAGAAGATTTTCACCTCCTAAAAACTGATCCCCACCTGCTCCAAAGTGCTCTATTACATAATCGTATCTTCTCTCTTTTTTATGATTTTCATTTGCCCATCTAAAAATACCAAAATCAAAATCTGTAGTTCCTCCTCCAAAATCAAAAACACTATAAAATATTTTTTCTTCATCTGCAAGCCCATACTCTTCAATAGCAATAGCAGCATATGCAGCAGGTTCACTTACTCCTTCTATTACTCTTAAATCATTTAATTTATCTTTTAAAGGTGGTAAAGAACGGATAATCCCTCTTCTAAAAGATTCAACAATTTTTTCTCTTACTCTTTTTTCATAAGTTACTGGAAATGATAAAATATAACTTAAATAAATTCCATTAAACTGATTATTAATATAAAGCCCAATATAATAAGCATAAAGCTCAATCGGATTAATATCATCAGGACCCATTTCAATAAAAGCAGGTAATTCAAATACCCTTTTTTGATAATCCTCTATTTTAATTTTTCTTCTACTATCTCCTGCCCACTGCTTAAGTTCTGTTAAATAAGCATTAAATTTATCTGCACTGCTCATTTTCATATTCTCATAAGCAATATGAGAAATAGTTAAATCTTTCCATTTTGTATAAGGTCTAAAATCTTTAGCTTTATATGCTTTTAAAAAACTCTCTAAATCCCTAAATTCCATAACAGTTGGATTCTCAAAATGGTAAGACTCCTCTTTTTTAGTCCAATCACCTATTCCTATTCTCATAGGAAGTATCTTTTCTCTATCATTTTGATGTACAACTACTGTACTTTTTGTTCCAAAATCTATTCCTATAATTCCTTCTACTATACTACTATGAGGGTCTCTTGCAATAAGAGGTTTTGAAAGTTTTATTTCAATAGGATTTCTAAAGTTTTCTATATGACTTCTTTTATGAACTTCCCAGCTTCCTTTATTTACATCAAAAAACATTTTACTGTCATATTCAATTAAATCGGCTCTTGTATGCTCTATTCTTCTTAACTTTTCTACTAAAAAATTACTATCTATTTCAAAATCAATTTCACCTTCTATATCTACAATATTAAATTCATCATCTAATACAAAATTTACATTCAATAAAAAATCATAAAAATGATTATCAATCTCAATCGGTTTTAATCCATTTTTAATCCAAAGAAGTAATAATTCTTTATCATTTAGCTCTTTTTTATTACCTAATCTAACAATAGGCAAAGGTTTACCATCTTGATGTTCAGAAAGATACACAATATCCATATCAAATCCCTGAACATAGCAACTTTCATATTTTTTTACTTTATAAAGCATATAACAATCAGGTTTTTCAGGCCTTCCCTCAGTAATAGGAAAAGGAGCCTCTTTTAACTTTGTAAGTTTTAAAAGCTCCTCTTTTGTAGGAAGATCTATATTAGGATTATGATAAAAACTTCTTAAATCATCTAATACCATATACAAAGGGGTTTCGCTATCATAACTTCTTAAATATTCAAAATTATCTTCGCATAATCCAAGCCAAGCTCCGCTAACCTCTCTATCAAAACAATACCCCTTATTCATTTTAATAAATCTCTTTTGAAAAATAGGCTTTAAATCCTCATATAATCCAGCTAAAGCTCTTGAAAAAACTCCACCTTCATCCTCTCCCCTAAAAAAATCATTAAACTCTTTTACTACCTCATCTTTTTCAAAATAGATTCTTTTTACTATTGTTGTTGACATCACTTAACCTTTACTATGGATTTTTTAATAATTATACCATTTTCTTTATATCCAAATAAAATAATTTCTTCTATTCTACCACTCATACCTTTACTTCTATTATCTCTTATATGAAATTTAAAATCAAATATATCTCCAACTCTTACATCTTGATAAGAAGCATTGACAATCTCTTTATAAACACCAAACAAAAGATAAAAAATTAACTTAACCTTTTCAAACTCTTCATCTTTATGTTCTCTTCTTAAATATGCTGCATAATCCCATATTGCACTAATCTCTTTTACACCTGAAACAAACAATACAAGAGCATCTTCACTATTAAAGATATTTTTCAGCCCCTCTTTTGTAGAAATACTTAAAGAATCATAAATCTCTTTTAATCTAATTAAAGGAGAATTTTTATATTGATGCAAGATTCCTTCTAATCTGAAGATAAGTTCTCTATTTTGAAGTTCCAATTCTTTATACTCCTTTTCTAAGTTACTTTTTTCTTTTTCAAGTTCAAGCAATTTTAATTCCAATTCACTAATAATTTTATCTTTTTCATCAAATATTTGATACTTTTCTAATTGTTCTACTCTTTGTTTTAAATCGTCAATTCCTAAAACTTTTTCTACTGTTTCTCGGTTTTTTTTTAAAAAATCCAAAATATTCATTATTTACCCTTAAAATCTATCCTAACAATATCTCCCCATTTTAGTCCATGCCCAATAAGTTCTATCTTATAACTCGTTACAAAATTAGAATCTGTTACTTTCCATTTTTTATAAATTCTAAAGTTACTTTTTTTACCATTTATATAAATATCTTTTCCAATTTTTTCATCAATAGGAACATAAACTGTAAGTTTCTGTTTAGAAATATCATACACTTCAGCCACTAAAGCCCCAGGCACTACATAATCATCTTTATTTACATAAATTTTATTAATATAACCGTTTAAAATTATTCTCTTTTTTAAAATTGTATTTTTAAGTTTTTTTATACTAGATTTGGTATTTATAATCTGATTTTTTAAATTTAAAAGTTGATTAAAACTATTCATATAATCAAAAAACTTTATATCTTTTTCTGTTTTAGCTTTTGTTTTTAAGTTTTTATACTTCTCATAAATCTCTTGTTTTCTTTTTACAATTTCAATTAAATTCTTATACTCCTCATTTAAGACATTTAAACTCTCTTTTAAATTTTCCATATTAATTAATTCATCACTATTATCAATCCTGACTGCTAAAGTATTTTTTACACTCTTAGCTTCAAGTTTTTTATTAGCAAAAATTATTCTTCCTGCCACAGAAGCTTTTATTTTATATACTTCAAATGGTTCAACTTTAGCTTCATAACTAAAAAGATAAATACCAATTATCAATAAAAGAAAAAGTTTCATATACTACCTTTTGAAATTTCTTCAAACTTTTTACTATCACCTTCTATAAAAGCTCTTACTATGTAATTTTTGGAATTAATAAAAAGTTCTTTAGGTGCACTTTCTATAATTTCTCCCTTATAAAGCATTGCTATAAAGTCTGCACTCTTAAAAGTCTCTTTTAAATCATGAGAAATTACCACACTTGTAATTCCAAAATCTCTTGTTAAATGTTCAATCATTTTTGTAATTTTATCACTAATAATAGGATCAAGTCCACTTGTAGGCTCATCATATAACACATACTTAGGTTTTAAAATTATAGCTCTAGCAGTTGCCGCTCTTTTTCTCATCCCTCCGCTTAATTCGTGAGGATAGAGTTTAGAGACCCTATACTCAAGTCCTACCATTTCAAGAGTTTCATACACTCTTTTTTCAATCTCTTTTTTTGTAAGTTTTTCATGCTCTACTAAAGGAAATGCAATATTATCAAAAATCGTCATACTATCAAAAAGTGCACCTTCTTGAAAAGTAAATCCTATCCTTTTTCGGACATTAAAAAGTTCTTTTTGAGATAGAGCCGTTATATTTATATTATCAACCCATATCTCACCTTTTGTCGGCTTCAAAAGGCCGACTATATGTTTAATAATAGTAGATTTTCCCTGTCCAGAAAGTCCTAAAATATAAGTAATTTTTCCATCTTCTATTTCTAAATTTATATCTTTTAACACAACTTTTGAACCAAATACTTTTTTTAAGTGCTTTATTTTTATCATTATAAATCCAACTACTTAACTAACAAAATTCTGCCAATAATCCTTCTTTTAATTGATTATAAGTCTCTTCACCTACAAACTTTTTCACTATTTCAAGTCCAAAGCAGATAGCAGTTCCAGGCCCTTTAGAAGTTAATACATTTTTATCTTCCACTACTTTCTTATCACTTACATAACCATCTTTTTTAATATTTCCTTCCCATCCCGGATAAGCAGTATATTTATCTTTTAAAACACCTGCTGTTTTTAGTGCATAAGGAGCCGCACAAATAGCACCTACATATTTTCCTTTATTATCCATATCTTGAAGCAATTTTTGCACATACTTATCCTCTGCCAAATTAATAGCTCCTGGCAATCCTCCCGGAAGGACTACTAAATCAAAATCATCTGCATTTACAAGTTCAATTTTTGTATCGGGAATTACTCTAATATTATGAGCTCCATAAATTACATCTCCCCCCACTCCAGCTACTACAACATTAATTCCTCCTCTTCTTAACACATCTATTAAGCTCATTGCTTCAATTTCTTCAAACCCATTTGCAAGAGGCACACACACATTTATAGCCATTTTAACTCCTTTTTTAGCATATTTTACCAAAAATTCATTAAAAATAAACTATACTAACTAAATGAAACAACAAAAATCTTAAGGGGAAAAATAAACATTATAAATTTTTTAGTTTTTAAAGCAATAAAAACTCCACTTTTTTAGAAGTTCAATTAATATTCCAACAAAAGGGAGTAATTTTTGTAGATATTAGCTAAATACTTTCTATTTTTACTCGTTTAAAAGGATAATCATCACATCTACCATATACAATACCAAAAGTCCCTTTCAACTCTTGAAGCTTTTTTAATTCCTTAATAGAGTTATCAACTTTAACTTTTAAAGATTTTATTTTATTAGCAATTACAAATTGATTTGAAGCAATAAGTTCGTTCTCTTTTACAATTTCAAAATCATCACAAAAGTAAACAACACTCCCATCAAAACTATCAAGTTCTTCAATTTCATCTAAGACAATTCTTTTTTCAGTTTCAACTATTTCAGCAAGTTCACTATCCGCAGGAGTAAAATAATATGGCAATTCAATCCCTTTTATCTCAATTCCTCCAAAATCTTTTAAAATAGTCAAAAACTTTTTAATATTAGTTAGCCTTGGATGCAAATAAATATCTTTACCTATTAAAAATACTTTTGCATTTTTTAATTTATCTAAATCAAATTCATCAAAATTACTTTCACTAAATAAATATCCATCATCCATTTCATCAAAATATTCTCTAATCTCCTCTGGCACAAAATCATATGTAAAATATTTAGCAATTAAAGCAATTACTGCCTCTTCTGCTAAAGGCTCATAAGTAATACTCTCTTTTACTCTAATTGGATGTAAAAAAACATCAGCTTCAATATTTTTTAATGGTAGATTCCCTATTGAGACAATCATTTAAATTCCTTTATATACTTTTTGAAAAAACTTTTTGATTTTTCATTTTTTTAAAATACTCATCAAACGGTAAAACTATATTTCTTATTAATAGAGTTCCTGTTTTATTAATTAAAATCTTTTCTGAAGTAATATCTACAACTCCCTCTTTTACAAACTCTTCAAGTTCTTTTAACTCTCTTTCAAATTTTTCCCTGAAAGAGATATTAAACTTCTCTTCAAATCTTTTAATATCAAAACTAAAATTTGCCATCATTTCCATAATTACATATTTTCTTATTATATCTTCTTCATTTAAAATAACTCCCCTAAAGGTAGGAAGTTCTCTATTATCAATAGCTTTTTCATAACTTTTTAAATCTTTATAATTTTGAAAATAGGCTTTTTGAGTTTCACTAATTGAAGTTAATCCAAAACCGATTAAATCAGCACCACCTTTTGTTGTATATCCTTGAAAATTTCTGTGAAGCTCACCTTTTTCAATAGCTTTAAAAAGTTCATCATCCTCTTTTGCAAAATGATCCATTCCTACCATTTTATACCCATTAGATTCAAAAAAGTCTATTACATATTTGAAAATTTTCAGCTTTTCTTCTGGAGTAGGAAGAGTAGTTTCATCAATCTTTCTCATTCCTTTTTTAAGCCATGGAACATGAGCATAATTAAATACAGCTAACCTATCCGGATTTAACCTTAAAACAAGCTCTAATGTCTGTTTATAACTCTCAAGAGTTTGATAAGGAAGTCCATAAATTAAATCTATATTTATTGACTCTATCCCGCTTTCTCTTGCAATATCAACAGCCTCTTTTGTTAAATTAAAAGATTGTAATCTATTAACTGCTTTTTGAGTCTCTTCATTAAAATCTTGAATTCCAAAACTAAGCCTATTTACTCCATATCTTTTCATTACATCCATATGAGCTTTACTAAAAAAGCGAGGGTCTATTTCAACGCTAATTTCTGCATCTTCTTCAAAATTAGGAAAATATGAATAAATTAGCTTATATATCTCTTCAAGCTCATCAGCATCAAAAAAAGTCGGTGTTCCTCCCCCAAAATGGAGTTGCCTAACATATCTCTTCATATCCAAATATTCCGACCAAAGAGAAAGCTCTTTTTTTAGATACTCAATATATCTTCTTCTTTTATCTTTTTTACTTGTATAAACTACATTACATCCACAAAAATAACACGCACTTTTACAAAAAGGAAGATGAAAATATAAACTAAGTGGTTTATCACTTTTTAAATGAGGAATTATCTCTTTAGGAGTTAAATCTCTAAATTCAACTGCCGTAGGATATGATGTATATCTTGGAGCATGACGAGAAAAACGAGACAATTTCTTAAAATCTATAGCACTCATAACTATTCCTTAAACTCTTTTGCAAATTCTCTTCCAGCTTCTCTCCAATCATCAAAATCTATTAAAAGTTCTCTTTTTATTAATTTATCTCCCCTTAAAATTATTCCTTTAATTTTTATTGTATTATCCATCATAACTTTTGCATTAATTCCTACCGGTGCATGACAGCCTAAATTCAATTCATCTACAAAATCTCTTTCTATACTCACTTCCACTTCTGTTTTAAAATCATTCAATTTTTTTACAATAGAAATTATTTTTTCATCCTTAACAGTTTCTATTCCTAAAGCACCTTGTCCCATTGCAGGAATAACTACATCAGTATCTAATACTTCGTGATATTTTACACTATGTTGAAGTTTTAGCCTTTTTATTCCAGCATAAGCTAAAATAATAGCATCATACTTACCATCTTTTAACTTCTTAATTCTTGTATCAACATTTCCTCTTAAATCTGTAATTACTAAATCATCTCTTAAAGCTTTAAGTTGCATAGCTCTTCTAATAGAAGAAGTACCTACTACAGCATTTAATGGAAGTTCTGAAAGAGTTTCGTAAGCTTCTGAAAGAAAAATATCTTCTACTGTCTCTCTTTTTGGTATTGCCGCTAAAGTAAAGTGTCTTGTATCATATTGAGTAGGAAAATCTTTTAAAGAGTGAACCGCAATTTGAGCTTCTCCTTTTAAAAGAGCCTCTTCTACTTCTTTTATAAAAACTCCTTTACCACCTATCTCAATTAAAGGTTTATCAAGAATCTTATCTCCTGTTGTTGTTACAATTTTTAAACCTACTTCATAACCTAATTCATTAAGTCTTTTTTTTACATACTCAGCTTGCCATAATGCAAGCTTGCTTCCTCTTGTTGCTATAGTCAGTTTCATTTAACCCCTTTATTTATTAATTTTGCTGCATCTTTAGCATGATAAGTAATAATTATATCGGCTCCAGCCCTTTTAAAGCTGGTTAGAATCTCCATCATTAAGCTATTATAATCTATCCATCCATTCATACTTGCAGCTTTCACCATTGAATATTCCCCACTCACATTATATACACACAATGGCTTTAAAGTATTCTCTTTTATTAAATGAATAATATCCATAAATGCAAGGGCTGGCTTTACCATTAAAATATCAGCTCCTTCTTTTTCATCAATCAAACTTTCTAACAGAGCCTCTTTTTTATTTGCAATATCCATTTGATAAGTTTTTCTATCTTTTGGTAAAAATTCATCTGCAACTGGTGCAGATTCAGCAGCATCTCTAAAAGGCCCATAAAAAGCAGATGCAAATTTAGTAGAATAACTCATAATAGGTAAATGTTCATATCCGTTATTATCAAGTGCTTCTCTTAATGTCTTTACAATATTATCCATCATTCCACTTGGAGCAATCATATCAGCACCCGCTTTTGCATGAACAATAGCCTGTTTTGCACTAATTTCCAAAGTTGCTTTATTATCTACTGTTTTTAATTTAGGATCAATAATTCCGCAATGCCCATGTTCGGTATATTCACAAAAACATAAATCTGTAATAACAGCAATTTTATCTTTAAAAGTTTCTTTAATTTTTCTTACACTTCTTGCTATAAGTCCATCTTCATCTAATGCATCGCTCCCACACGAATCCTTTAATTTTGGAATTCCAAAAAGAATAACAGCTTTTATTCCAAGTTCTATACATTCATTAACCTCATCTAAAAAACTATCTTCTCCAAACTGATAAATTCCGGGCATTGAAGATATCTCTTTTTTTCCTTCTAATCCCTCTTTTATAAAAATAGGCATTATTAAATCATTAGTAACTAAATAATTTTCTCTTACTAAATCCCTTAAGTTACTCTTTAATCTTAACCTTCTTAAATTCATATTTAATCCTTTCTACTACCTACTTAATGCTTGTTACTTCTTTAACCAATTTTACAAAATATTTCGCATTCTCAACCGGTACATCAGGTAAAATTCCATGCCCTAAATTAAAAATATGTCTATTTCCTTTCATAACAGAGGCTATTTTCTCTACTCCCTCTTTAATAGCACTTTTACTATAAAGTCTTGTAGGTTCTAAATTTCCTTGAAGAGTATATCTATTTTTAAAAATATTTAAAGCATACTCTATTGGCGTATTCCAATCAACTCCTATTACATCAAATTCACCATCCATACCATCCATATAAAGTCCTACACCTTTGCTAAAGCCTATTACTGGTATATGAGGATATAAACTTTTAATCTCTTTTGCAATCTCTTTCATATAATTCCAAGAAAATTCAAAAAACTTTTCCTTCTCAAGTGCTCCGCCCCAACTATCAAAAATCATTACAGCATCAGCTCCCGCTTCTATCTGTTTTTTTAAATACTCAATAGTCTCTTTTGTATTAAAACTAAGTAATCGATGAAGCATCATCGGATTTGTATAAAGAAGTTTTTTTATTTTTGCATACTGTTTTGAACCTCTTCCTTCTACCATATATGTAGCAATTGTCCAAGGGCTACCTGCAAAACCTATTAAGGCTTTATTAGAAGGAAGATTTTTCCTTATAAGTCTAACCCCCTCATATACATATCTAAGCTTTTCATCTGCCTTGCTATCAAGGTTATCTATATCTTCTTCAGTAGATACTGTTTTATCAAAAACAGGTCCTACTCCTTTTTCAAATCTAAGAGGCAATCCCATTTCCATAGGAAGATTAAGGATATCACTAAATAAAATAGCAGCATCTACATCTAAAATATCTATTGGCTGGATAGTAACCTCTTTTACAACTTCAGGATCTCTTGTCATATCTAAAAAACTACCAACTCTTTTTCTTACTTCCATATATTCAGGTAAATATCTTCCTGCTTGTCTCATCATCCAAACAGGTGTATAAGGTGTCTCTTTTCCAAAACAAGCATCTATAAAAATCATTTTAATCCTTTACTTAAAGATTCCTTTTTCCATATGATATTCACATTTATTCATATCTATTTTTAAATCATTATCTCCTAAAAGCCTTTTTATTACAGATACAAATATATCAATTTCTGCTGAGCTACTCATTTTATTTAAAGTTTTATTAGGATGATGTAAAAATCTTTTAAAAGCGTTTTCTAAAATTTTTTGAACACTTTTTTCATACTCTGTTGGAAGATATCCCTTTCTAATAGCATTATTTAAGGCAAGCTCTATACTCTCTTTTGCTTTTTTATTTAAAAGTTTAATAACAGGTTCAACTGATACTGACTGAAGATATTTATAAAAATCTTCTACACATTTTTTTATTAATTTATTAGCTTTTTTTAGCTCTTCCTCTCTTGTTTTAAGATTTTCATTACTTATTTCTCTTAAATCATCAACTCTTAAAAGAGTAATATTTTCACAATTTAAATTATCTATATCATTTGGAATTGCTAAATCAAACCACAATCTTTTAAATTTAGTCTCTTTAATAAACTCTTTTTTAATAATAGGTTCATCTGAAGATGTAGCAGTAAATAACAATCTATAATTATTTACAAGCTTTGGTAAAGAATCTAAAGAGTGAATATCGATATTAACTTCATCTCCTAGTTCTTCTTTTAGAGCAAAAGCGTTTTCAACAGTCCTATTAACTAATAAAATATTTACATTCTCTTTTATAAGATTTTTACAAATAATTTTTGCAGTATCTCCTACTCCTACTACTATTGCACTATAACCACTTAAATCTTTTAATAACTCTTTTGATTTTTTTACAGCAATACTTGCAACACTTACAGGTTTTACAGAAATTTGAGTTTTATTTCTAACTTTTTTTGCACATTTAAAAGAAAAGTGAATAAGTCTTGTTAAATTTTGCCCTATATAGTGGTTATCATAAGCTTCATAAAAAGCATCTTTTAATTGACCGGTAATTTGAGTTTCACCAACAACCATAGAATCTAAAGAGGAAGCTACTTTAAAAATATGTTCAATTGCATCTTCCCCTTCATAAATATCAGCTTGCAACATCTCTTCCGGAGAAATAACACTACAAAAGACCTTATCATACAATTCATTAATACTTCTTTTCTTATCAAAAATAATCTCTATTCTATTACACGTTTTTAATAATAACACCTCTTTAAAATCTGCAAAATCATTTAGTTTTAACGCACTTAACTTATTTCTTAATACAACATTTGAGTTTCTATAATTAAAACTTATAACATACATATAAAACCTTTATACTACTTTTCTTTTTATTTCCATAAAAATTCCTATTAAAAATACCGCAATCCAAGCTCCCATTCCTGCAAAAATAATATTAATCCACCAATATCCCTCTGCTGTTCCTTGTCCATAACTATGAAGTCCTTGCGCAATATAAAAGTTTACCCCAAAATATGTCATTAATACAAAAAAGAATGCTAAAAACGATAATAACGAAAATATAAATTCCCCTTTTATTTGAGGAATCATTTTACTATGCACTACTAATGCATAAACTATCATAGTAATTAAACTCCATGTCTCTTTAGGATCCCAACTCCAATATCTACCCCACGACTCATTTGCCCAAACTCCTCCAAGAAACGTACCAATACTTAAAAGAGCAAGTCCTATATAAAGTGCTACATATATAATATTGTTAAGCTGTCTTATTTGAGCATCTAAATTAAATCTATTTTTCATTCCAAAAAGGATTAAATTTAACAATCCAAGCATACTTCCGACACCTAAGAATCCATAACTTGAAGTAATAACCGCAACATGAATTAAAAGCCAATAAGATTTTAAAACAGGAACCATATTTGTAATTTGAGGATTTATATTATTTAAATGAGCAACCATCATAAACATTCCAGCTACAAATAATCCTGCACCTAAAGCAAGCACAGATTTTCTAAAGAAAATTAAAGAGGCAAATGCACTACCCCACGCAATAAATATAATAGATTCATACGCATCAGACCAAGGAGCATGCCCTGCTACATACCATCTTAAAATCATATTAAAAGTGTGTAAAAGTAGTGCTAAATAGCCTACTACTATTAGTGTTAGTTCAACTTTTTTATATTTAATATTTTTTATAATTTCAACAAAACCAACTAAAATAGCTATTATTCCCAATAAAGTATATACCCCTATTAATTTTGGGAAAATAGCCATTCTATTATACTTTATCTCCCATTCAACTTTTTTTAAAGAAGGCAGAATCTCTTTACTATAAGCTACTTGAAGTTCATAAATTTTATTGCGTGTTTGTATAACCTTAGAAACATCAAATTTAGCTGCATTTTCTATTAACTCTTTAAAAAGATTAAAATAAAAATTAGCATCCATAGGATTTAACATACCCATTGAAATAGCCTCTTTTATTTCTGAAATACTAAACCATTTATAATTCATACTTTTTGAATTTGGAGTAGGAAATATCTGAAAAATTTGGGCAGTATATACGCTAAATGCTACATAAACCCTTTCATTAATTTTTAATAATTCTCTTTGAACTTTACTTCTATCTCTATCAGGAGTTTTTAATGCTAAATCTATCTCTTTTGAGAGTTTAAAACTTCCATCTATATTAAAAAAAGCATTATAAGGAGCATATTTACCACTAATACCAAGTTTTTTTCTGATTTCAGGATGACCTACATAAATAAGAGGAAGTTTTTGGAACTCATTTGGAAATGCCAACATTCCTAAAACTATTTGATTATAATTCATTCCATACATTTTAGCTTTTAAAGTAAGTTTATGAACAATATCTAAATCAAGAGTATCCATAGGTTCTATTCTACCTCTTTGCTGAACCAATACTTTACTCCACTCATCAGCAACTTTTAAAGAATTTTTAGCATACTCATTTACATCAAAAGCCCTAGCATAATTTCCTACCATCAAAATAAATACTATACCAAATAAACCACTCTCTTTTAATTTTTTTATTGTTAAAAAAAATCTTGACTTTCTATAAAACATACTAAACAAAAATCCTATACTTAAAAGTGCATATCCAAAATAAGTAACAAACATACCCGGATCGTGATTAACTGAAAGAATACTTCCCATTTCGTCTACATCATAACTTGCTTGATAAACTCTAAACCCTTTATAAACTAAAATATGGTTCATATATATATGATACTTAAATTTTTTATCTTTATCTATTACTTCTATATAACTTTCATAACTACTTGGTTGCATACTACCGGGATATTTATTCATTACAAATTTATCAAGCTTTATTTTAAAGCCTAAATCATAAGGCTCAACATTACTTGGATTTGATTTACTCTTTTCTACCATAATAACAGATTTAGTCTCTCCATTTCTTAAATGCAAAGTCCCTTCAAATCCAAAATATCTTGTAACAGCCGCCCCTAATAAAATTACAATTATAGAAAGATGTAAAATAAATACCGGCCACTTTTTATAAGTTTTAAATTTATACATAACTACAATTAAATTAATCCCTAAAAGCCACATTAAAGCTTCAAACCATTTTGTTTCATAAACATATTTCCACGCTTCTTCCATACTCGGAAAAAAAGTTGCAAAAGCTTGAGCAGTTAAAAAGAATAAAGAAAGAACAACCCCTAATTCTAAAGAGGCAAAAATATTAAAAATTTTTTTTAAAACACTCATTACTGAGCCTTAAATTTATTATTAATCTTTTGAAGAGTTTTTAAAAATATTTGAGGAGGTCTTGCTCCTATAACTCTAACAAACAACTCCCCATTTGGTTTAAGAAATAATATAGTAGGAGTACTACCTGTAAAATAAGCTCTAACTTCAGGAGGTAATGGATCTTTATCTGCAAGATAAAAAACTGATATAAAATTATCATTAATATAATTAGCAACACTATCTTGTGTGTAAACTTTTGTAGCTAAATATTTACAAGGAGGACAAGTGGTAAGTGCAATATCAACCATAATAAGTTTATTTTGTTGAGAAGCAAGATTTTTAGCAAATCCATAACTCATAGCCCAGTTTACTTTTCCGCTCCAATCAATTGCAAACAGATTTAAAGCAAACAACACTCCTATTACTATCTTCTTCATACTTTAACCTTTTTTTATTCGTATTGTAACAAAAAAGAAGAAAAAAAACTATTTTTCTTCTTCTAATGCTTCAAGAAGATTTGGATGAGCAAAATGAGTCATTGTATAATCGTTATGACAACTTACACAGCTAATATCTTTGCCCTCTTTTTTAGCTTCCCAATAAAATTTAGTATGAATTTCTTTAATATTTTCAGCCATTCCTATAGCTTTTTCAGGCTCTTGTATACCATGATGACATTTTAAACATGCACTATCATATACATAATGTTTCATTTCCCAGAAATTTTCTCCAAAATCCACTTTTTTAATAAATCCAGCTTCTGCTAATCCATCTCTTAATCCGTTCATACCTTTAGCAAAAAGATATCCTATTAAAGATTTATGAGGCAAGTGACAATCTGTACAGTGATGAGCTGCAAATCCTTGGGGGTTGTTTCCTCCATGCACACTATAATGAAAACTCTCTACCATCGGTTCCATAGTATGACAGCTTATACAAAATTTAGGCTGCCCCGTTATATCAACAGCTACTGCCGAAATATAAGATATTCCAAGTCCAATTACCGCACCGCCTATTAAAGCAATTATAGTTTTTTTATTAAAATTAAACTTCATTATTTATCCTTTTTTTAAAATTATAAGAAAATTAAGTGCTTAAAAAGTGCCTTTTTTTAAGGGAGCACAATTACAAACTTAGCACCCTTTTTGGTATTAGTTACCTTTATCTCCCCTTTAAAATGCTGAGTAATAATTACTTTGCTCATATAAAGCCCTATTCCGGTCCCTTGAGATTGAAATTTTGTAGTAAAATAGGGCTCAAATATTTTATTAATAATTTTTTCATCTATCCCTCCTCCATTATCTTCAATTGAAATATTTTTATCTATTTCAATATAAATCTCTTTTTTTTCTATACTCCTTTCTGCTAACACATCAACTGCATTATTTAAAATATTTAAAACAACCTGTGAAAACTCACTTTTTAATCCAACAATTTCTCTATTTTCCCTTACATTAATATATATATTTATATTATATTGTCTAACCCTTCCTTCTAAAAGCTTTAATACATCATCAATAATCTCCTTTAAAGAAAATTTAACCTTTTTAGTATCTTTTCTAAAAAAACTTGTAAAATCATCTATTGTATCAGACATATAATTAATTTGAGCAAGTGCATTCTCTTTAAACTGATAAAATCTTTTATTATCCAATTTTCCTATCTCAAATGCCAACTCAAGATTCTGAATTAATAAAGATAAACGAGTAATAGGATGTCTCCACTGATGAGCAATATTACCTAACATTTCTCCAAGAGCCGCAAGTTTCCCTTGATGCATAAGAAGCTGTTCTTTTTCTCTATTTTTTTCAATCTCCTCTTTTACCCGTTTATCAAGCTCTTTGTAAAAAAGATATAGCGGTTTTGAAAAAAATATTCCAAGAGGAATTGCTACCATTATAGAGATTAAAAGCATAACAAAAACCAATTTATCAGAAAGCTTACTAGTTTTATTAATTAAGTTTCTATTTTGTAAAAGCACAAGCTTTATATTAGATGACATATTTTTAACATAGATATCATTTGTAATAAAACCGTTTTCATTTAAAATTTTAGTTGATATAGAGTAATTTAATACATCATAAATATTGCTTTTGTTGTAACTTTTTTTATAATTGGAAAAAAATATATCCCCCTTTTTATTAATAAAAAATATGTAAAGAT
>CAZEOW010000007.1:8184-19794 GCA_964514005.1 uncultured Nautiliales bacterium | reverse complement strand
TTCTCATTTCTTTAAAAACATATATAGAAGCAATTACAATAACCCCTCCTAATAAAACTAAACTTCCATAAACAGCATTTTTATGTGCTTCATCTCCTGTTCCAAAAAGATATCCAATCATTAACATAAAACCAACCCAAATTAAATTTGCACTAAATGTAAGAGGTATAAACCATTTAAGAAGCATATGAGAAAGGCCTGCTGGAATAGATATATATTGACCAAGACCTGGGGTTAAAGGTGCTAGAAAAGCTGATATTTTCCCATGTTCTTGCCAGAATTTATTTACTCTTTTAACAATACTTTTATTTTCAAATTTTTTTACTAAAAATTTAGCTAATGAATAATTAATTAAAGCTCCACTCAAACTGCCTAAAGCTCCACTTATCCACAATAAAAATAGACTCTTTTCTCCTTGAGCTGCTAAATAACCAGAAGGCAATAATATTAGTTCACTTGGTACTGGAATAAAAGTTCCAACTAATAGCATATAAAGATACACACCAAAATAACCAATAGAATTTGCAAAATTTAATAAAAATTCTATAATCTCTGACATTCTTAACCTTTATTTAAAGCTTCTTTTTCTATAGCATTTAGCTCTTTTTTATATTCTTTATTGTTAGGAACAATTACATTATGAAAATATTGAAAAAGTCTTTTATGCCTATTTTTATGCTTTAATAGTTTATCAAAAAACTCTAAACTTCTCTTTAAATCTTCTTCCATATTTATAAATTCATTAAATAACTCAATTGCAACAATCAGATCAGCAGTAGAAGAGTTTGGATTAGAAACAATTTGTAATAATTGATTTAAATCTACTTTTAGCTTTTTTGATTGAGATTTTTTTTTATTTTTATTTGCAAGATAAATAATTATGAGCATTCCTATTACAACAAATAAAAACAAATAAATAATATAAAAAATTGCAGAGTCTGGAGAAAAATCCCAAATCTTATTACTAAGAAAAGAGAAAAAAGATAAAATTTTTTCTTTTATTTTAATCTCTCTAATACAGATTTTTCATGAGCTGTTAAGCCCTCTGTATGAGCTAAAATAGCACACTCCTTTCCTAATTCATTAATAGCTTTTTTTGAAAAAGAAATTATTGAAGATTTTTTCATAAAAACTTCTACACTTAAAGGAGAATAAAATTTAGCCGTTCCTCCTGTTGGAAGAGTATGATTAGGTCCTGCTATATAATCTCCTATTGGCTCTGGAGTATTTTCTCCTAAGAAAATTGCTCCAGCATTTTTAATATATGCAAGTAATTCAAAAGGATTTTGAGTCATTATTTCTAAATGCTCAGGAGCTATTTCATTCATTAATTCAATTGCTTCAGAAATATCTTTAGTTACTATTATAACTCCTCTATTTTCAATAGAAGTTTTTGCAATATCTTTTCTCTCAAGCTCTTCTAAAAATTTATAAACTTCTTTTTTAGTCTCTTTTGCAATGTATTCATCATCTGTAATTAAAATAGAACTTGCCATTTCATCATGCTCTGCTTGAGATAATAAATCTATTGCTAAATAGTTTGGCTTTGCACTTTTATCTGCAATAATCCCTATTTCGCTTGGTCCAGCAATCATATCTATATTAACTTCACCATATACAAGCTTTTTAGCAGTTGCTACAAATATATTTCCCGGTCCTGTAATAACATCTACTTTTGGAATAGTTTCTGTTCCATATGCAAGAGCTGCTATAGCACTTGCACCCCCTACTTTAAACGTTTTTGGAGCATTACAAATATACAAAGCAGCAAGTAATAATTCATTTGGTTTATTTTCAATTACCGGAGTAGTAACTATTATTTCTTCTACTCCAGCTACAATTGCTGGTATCACATTCATTAGTAAAGAACTTGGATAAAAAGCTTTTCCTCCCGGTACATAAACTCCTGCTCTTTTAACAGGAGTTACTTTTTGACCTAAAATTGTTCCATTTTCTTCAAAATCTAACCAAGATTTAGGAAGTTGCTTTTCATGATAAGCTTTTATTCTATCAAAAGCTATGTGTAAAGCTTCTTTTAGATTATTATCTAAATTTTCATACGCTTTTTTCATTTCATCTTTAGAAATTTCTAACTCTTTATCTTCTTTTGGTTGCCACTTATCAAATTTTGCAATATGATTAAAAAGAGCTTTATTTTTTTCACTTTTTACTTCATCTATAATATTTTGAACAATATTTTCTACTTCTTTTATATCCATTTTTCCTCTATTTAAGAGTTCGTTGAATTCTTTTTTGAAATTGTTATCTTTAGTATAAATTATTTTCATAAACTCTCCTTAATATAATATTATTTCCCTACACAAAAACTTCCAAACATTTTATCAAGCATTTCATCATATTCAAACGGTTTTGTAATAGAAGATATATATCTTATTGCATCTTGAATATGATAACTAAATAGTTCTAATTCTCCTGTTTGTAAAAACTCCTTTGACTCTTTTATAGACTCATATGCTCTTTTCATAACTTCTATTTGTCTAGTTGAAATTAATATATTATCATTTTCACTATTAAATTCATCTAAAATAGATTCTAACTTTTCAGTTAAAGGTGTAATATCTTCTTTTGCACTGATCTTTACAACTTTAAAATTATCAGATTTATTATCTATAATACAACCCTTATCACATTTATTTAAAACTATAATTACTTTCTTATCACTATTTGTAACAATATCTAAAATTTCTTCATCTTCTTTTGTAAAAGGATTTGAAGCATCAAAAACCGCTAATACAATATCACTTTTTTCAATTGCCTCTTTACTTCTTTGTACTCCTATTTTTTCAATCTCATCATTTGCTTCTCTTATTCCAGCTGTATCTACTATTCTAATTAAATGAGTTCCTATTTGAACATCTTCTTCTATAGTATCTCTTGTGGTCCCTGCTATATCACTTACTATTGCTCTATTATAACTTACAAGAGCATTCAAAATAGAACTTTTTCCAACATTTGGTTTACCAACGATTGCAACTTTAAATCCATTTAACATAGCTTCTCTTCTTTGACTTGCTTTTAAAGTTTTATCTATCTCTTTTTCTATAATGTTTAATTTCTCTTCTATATCTTTTCCCAAAGTCTCTGGTAAATCCTCTTCTGCATAATCTATAAATACCTCAGCATATGCCATAATCTCAATTAATTTATCTCTTAAAGAATTTACATACTCTCCTAATTTACCTTCTAAATGTTTAGATAAAAGTTTAGCACCCTCTTTTGATTTTGTTTCAATTAATTTAGCAATTGCTTCTGCCTGAGAAGCATCTATTTTTCCATTTAAAAAGGCTCTTTTTGTAAACTCTCCTGGCATTGCAGGAGCCGCACCATAATAAAAAAGTGTTTCAAGAATCATTTTAGCAACTGCTACTCCACCATGACACTGAAATTCAACTATATCCTCTCCTGTAAAAGAATTAGGAGCTTTAAAGTATATAACTATTCCTATATCTATTAATTCATTATTAAAATCATAAATTTTTGTTAAAGTCGCAACTCTAGGTTTTAAATTTTTTTTTATAAGTTTTTTAGCTATTTCTAAAGTATTTTCACCTGAGAGCCTTACTATCGATATAGCCCCTACTCCATTAGGAGTCGAAATCGCTGCTATCGTATTCATTTTTATCACCTATTACTATAAATTTTTCTCCATTTTTATCTTTTACAGCCACATACTTATCAGGAAAAGCCTCCCTTAATATCTCAAGAGCAAGATAAACTAAAATTCCATTAAAAGGTTTTGTTTTACCATATCCTTTTTCTTTTACTTTATCTATAAAAGGTTTTAAAAATGTTCTTAACATCTCTTCTTGGACTTCTAAAAATTCGGCAATTTCAAGTCTTACTTTAAATCCATACTTAGAGTTTATCCAATGATAAAGCATAAAATTTAAAGAATTATATCTATACCCCTCTTTTCCTATCAATAAAGCCGCATCTGGCCCGTCTATTTTTATTCCAATTGTTTCATCATCATATTTATAAACTTCAAATTCATCCATATCAAAACAAGAAACACTAAATAGATGTTTAATTTTCTTTTTAATATCTTCAATTGCTTTATCCATATCTTCTACTATTACTTCATTTTTCTCTTCATTGTTTATTTGAGGTTTTACTTCTTTTTTTAACTTTTTACGCTTTTTCACTTTAGAATTAACTTTAGAAAATAAAGAAGAAAAAAGATTCTTTTTCTCTTTTATATCATCATTAATAACTTCTTTTTCATTAATTTCTTTTTGCGTAGCATTAACAACTTTCTTATCAATACCTTCCACTTCTATAATAGCCGGCTTTTTAAAAAAGCCTAATACCCCTTTTGATGGCTTTTGAATTACCCTAATTTTTGGTAAATCTGTTACAGAACGATTAAGTCTATGAGCTGCTATTTCAAAAGCTTCCTGTAAAGTTTCTGCTTCTATTCTCACTTTTTAGCCTTTATTTGCATAGTTTTATTTATAATTAATTGTTGAACAATAGATAAAATATTATTAATTGTCCAATATAATACCAAACCTGCCGGAAATGTTGCCATCATAATAGTAAAAATTACCGGTAAAAATTTAAATATTTTCTCTTGCATAGGATCTTGAAAGTTTGTAGGAGTTATTTTTTGATGAAGATACATTGTAACTCCCATTAAAATAGGTAAAATAAAAAATGGATCCATTCCACTTAGGTCTTTTATCCACAAGAAATGAGCACCTTTTAACTCAATTGCATAAAGTAAAAGTTTATAAATACCATAAAAGATAGGAATTTGTAATAAAAGAGGTAAACATCCTCCAAGAGGATTAACTTTTTCTTCTTTATAAAGTTTCATCATATGCATTTGAAGTTTTTGAGGATCTTTTTTATATCTTTCTTGAATCTCTTTCATTTTAGGTGCAAGTTCTTTTAATTTATACATACTTACCATTCCCTTAAATGTAAGAGGAAATAAAATTATTCTAACCAATACTACTAATAAAATAATTGCAATCCCCCAATTATTTACCAATTTATATAAGAAGTCTAATACAAAAAAGAGATTTTTTGCAAAGAATGTTCCTACTCCATATTGAACCGCATCTACTAAAGTTGGGTCTATACCTACTAAAGTATCTACAAATTTAGGTCCTATATAACCTGTTAAAGAAGCATTAGAATTTAATTTTATATATGTTACAGGAGTATTTTTCTCATTTTCAACCACTACATTTACTGGAGTTTTAGAAAATAAAAGAGTTGTATAATATCTATCAAATTCTGCTGTAAAAATAGCACTATTAATATTCTGATAAGTAACATCTCCATCTTCTATAATTTCAAGTTTCCCGTCACTCTTTTTAAGAATAGCACCATGAACACTCAACTTATCTATTGCAACTTCAGGTCTAAACCCGGGAGAAATAAAATAAGTTAAATTTTTATTAAGTTTAATATCTACATTATAATGCCCATCTGGATAAAAAGTTATCTTTTTTATTAATTTAATATCGTTTAACTTTTGAGTAATAGTAATAGTTTTAGAAGAATCATTTAAGATAATATCTTCTTTATCTACTTTAACTGGTGTATTAAAAGCAAGTTTATTTATTTCCTCATTTTTAAATCTTATTTCAAGAGGTTTTGGTAATTCTTTTGCAACAAGTTCAAGATGTTTTCCATTTTCATTAAATTTATTCTGTTTTAAAATAAAAGAGCTAATTCTTCCTAATGAATCAATTTTTACTTCATAATTTTTAGCTTCAATTGTTGCAACAACTTTTGAAGTATTATTAAAAATCTCTAACTTGTTAGATTTAAGTTCTTTTTTTTCTTGTTTTTGAGCTTTTATAAAAGATTCTTGTTGAGGTTGCAGTACAAAATAATCATATGCAACAAAAAATACAAAAGAGATTAAAGTCGCTATTAATATTCTTCTTAGATTATCATTATTTCCCATTATTCGCCTTTATAACTATAAATTTACCTTTTTCTAAAGGAACTAACCAATATTTTACACTCTCTTTTTTATACATTTTAGTTTTTATCTGTTTATAAACTACAGGATAATCTATACCTCCTTTAAAAAATTGATTACATTTTAAAACTCTTTTTACTGATTTAAAAAAAGCATATACCAAATTATCACTTGTTTCAAATTCTATTTTTGTATACTCACTACATGTTGGATAATACCTACAATTATTCCCTAATGCTGGACTTATAAAATATTGGTAAAACTCAACAAATTTTATTAATGCTTTTTTTAATTTCATTTTTAAGCAATTCAAAATTGAAATTTGAAATATCATTTTTCACAACTACAGCAAAAAAACCTTTTTCTACTCCATAAAAAATAGCTCTTACTCTTCTTTTAATTTTATTTCTTATAACAGCCTTTTTTGATATTTTCTTAGATACAATTGGTGAAACTTTTAGAGAAGAAGAAGGAAGATAGTAAATTAAAAAGTTTTTAGAATGCACTTTTATTCCTTCTGTTAAAACTTTTTTTATCTCTAATTTATTTAAGCCGCTAATCTTTTTCTCCCTTTCGCTCTTCTTCTTGCTAATACTTTTCTTCCATTTTTTGTTTTCATTCTTGCTCTAAATCCGTGAGTTCTTTTTCTTCTTATTTTACTTGGTTGATAAGTTCTTTTCATTTACACTCCTTTTTAAATTTTTAAACGAAATTTTATCAAAAAAATCAGTATAACCCTAATTTTCCATCTTTTCTTCTATAAATTACTCTTTTATCTCCTGAAATATCTTTAAATACCATAAAATAGAGTCCACTTTGTTTAAATTCATCTACTGCCTCTTCTATACTTAGCGGTTTTTCTACATCAAGAGGCATTTCTACAATTTCATCTTCGTGAGTTTCCACTATTAAGTCTTCTAATTTATCTTTTTTATGATGATCTACTTTTTTATCGTGATATCTTCTAAGAAGTTTTTCTAATTTATCTTTTGTTTTGTCAAGAGCTGCGTACATATCTTTATCTTTATAATGTACTACAACTGTTCCTTTATTTGGAACATTCATAATAATTTCCACTACAAAAAAGTCTCTTTTATCTTTTTCTATAGTTACGGTTGCGTTATGAATATCTAAATTATACTTTTCAACTTCCTTTACGACTTCTATGATATAGTTTTTCATAGAATCCGTTAATTCTACATGTCTTCCAACTGTTATTACATTCATAAACTCTCCTTTTTTATGCAAATTATAACAATATATTCAAGGATTTTGAAGAGTAAATCTAACCTTTCTTATTTTAAAAGATGGATTTTTAGAAGTTAAAGTAACATATACAAGCACTGCTGCATTAGTATCTTCTGTTAAAATAGGCCTACACCTACAACCATCAAACTTTGAACAATCTGTTGAAAAATATGTATAAGTAATATTTACATCAAAAAGTTTATCTTCTAAATCTACCCTTTTTAAACAATTTTTACTAAAATCGTGTCCATGTAAAGCTAATATACCAAATTCAGTAGCTGATTTTAACATTAAGTTTGCTCTTGTATTTACAAAATTTTTTGTAATATTAACTTTAGTATTTGCATTTGTATTTAAAATTAAAAAACCTATAACAGCCATTACAACAACAAAAATCAATACTGTAAAAAGTCCAAACGCTTTTCTCAATATATAGCCTTTTCTCTACAAATAGTTAAATTTTCATCATTTACTTTAATTTTATGAGAATTAATACATAAAAATAGTTTTAAAACTCCATTTTCTTCTTTAAAACTAAAGGCACTTACTCCACTTGCTATTAAAGAGGAGTTACCATCTAAATAGTTCTTTCCTTTATAAGGATAATAATTATAAAAAAGTGTTAAATTATAATCATTTGTATTTTCATTATAAATAGGCACTAAAGCTTTTGCTCCACTTATAAGAAAATATCCTTCATATACAGTAGTTTCATTTGATGATGTTATAGCTTTTATAGTAATATTATTATCGCTATTTTTTGTAATACTAAAAACTTTTTTAACATCAGTATGATAATATCCATAAGAATCATTAATTTCGCTTAAATCCCCTCTTCCGTCACTCCCACTAAAAACTAAAGTAGTTAAATTATCTTCAAACACATCTGCATTTATTCCATACATTTTAGTATAATTTTCATCTACTATTTTTACTACCGAAAAGTTGCTCTCAGGTGAAATTATTGTATAAGTATCATCTCCTAAAACTTTAGTTTTTTTCAAATCAACAAATCCACTAAATCCGGGCATAACATAACTTTTATTCCATATCCCTCTTTTAGCATATACATCGATACTTAACCACTCTAACACTGGATATTTATCTTTTGAATTTTCATCAATATTTCCTACATAAATAAAATTTTTATCTTTATTATATAAACAGCTTTCACTATCACTACTTGGTTTTGTTGCATTACACTCAACTGCAATTGTCGAGTTTTTTACCCTATTTTCTAAAATTAATGCAAGTTTAAAAAGAGTTAAATCAACTCTTTTATTTAATTTATTTTCTTCTTGAGTAATCATATAATTTAAATAAGCTTTTTGAATAATATCTCCTGAAATTGCACCAACTATTCCTAAAATAATTAAAACAATTACTATCTCAAAAAGAGTAAAAGCCCTCATCTGTTTATTTCCTCTAAAGATAAAAATTTACTTGCTCCTATATTATGCACCGGATATCTTAATGTAATATTATATTTATCATCATAAATTGTAATTAGTTTTATATTTGTTTTATTCTTTTTATTACTATAATTATAACTGAAAGTAATATTTTCATCTGAATAATTAGCTTCATCACTAATATAATCTACTCTTACTAGAAGGTTATAATTTAAAAAAGTAAATTTACTCGAATTAAAATCATCAATATCATCATAAGTTGTATAATCCCCCTCACTTTCCCCATCATCAAGTCCTATTTTAGAGACATCATCACTACTACCACTTCTAAATTCATTATTATTAAAAAAACTTTTACCAATCCTACACTCTCCTACAAAGTTTGCATAATAATTATTTAAAAGCTCATCATCTCCACTACTTGCATTTAAATCTTTATAAAAATTACTCCCTATTGTATTATTTTCATCAAAATATCTTTGATTTATCATATCTAAAATAGCTGCTTCTTGAAAAAAAATCTCTTCTTTTAGAGAAATTTTAGCAGTATTTATACTTGATGTAAAAAAAGCGGGAAAAGCTGCTAACACTACTCCTAACACTACAATAGCAATTAAAATTTCAAATAAAGAAAAAGCTTTATATTTTTTTAGACTTTTCATAAGTATTCTTTACTGCCTTTATAATTTTACCTCTTATAGCTTCTTCTTCTAAAGTTTTAATTCCTTCTGCTGTTGTCCCTTTTGGAGACATTACCTCATCTTTTATTAAAGAAAAATCCATATCTATTGATGCAAAACTTTTAAAGAGATATTTAGTTAATAAATTTGCTTTTTCTCTTTTTAATCCTATATAAACCCCTCCATCACTAAAGGCTTCAGCCATAATAGCTAAAAAGGCTGGTCCACTTCCTACAAATGCAGTAGCCATATCCACTTCATCATCACTATCCATCCAAATAACATCACCTATTTGGGAAAAAATGTCAAAAGCCATCTTTTTTGCATCTTTATCACCTGTAATAGCAGTTGCTGAAGATTTAAATTTTGCTCCAATATTTGGCATAGCTCTTATATAAAACTTTGAAGGAATAGTTTTTAATTCTTTTATAGATTTTCCTGCCAAAATAGAAATTAAGACTTCAGCTTCTCCTTTTAGCTTTAAAGAGACTTCTTCAAGTGCATAAGGTTTAACTGCAAGCAAAATAACTTTATTTTCTATATCAAAGTTATCTATAGAATAATACCTACAATTAAACTCATCTGCAAATTCTTTTAATTTTGTTTCATTTCTTCCAACCACACTAAAAGGAACATCTAAACCTCTTGCAATAGCTTTTGCCATTGCCCCATAACCTATAATATAGATCATCTATTACCCTTTACAAATTTTTTAAGAGGTTCCATTAATCCAAAATTATATTCATCTAAAACCACTTGTCCTAAAATTTTTTTATCCGAATTAAAAATAAGTGGAGCTGCAAAATTTACAGTAGAATCTAAAAAAGGTTCATTTAAAATTACAATATTTAAAACAAAATAGTTGCTATCCTCTTTTAAGTTAAGTTTTTTTTGTTCTTCTTCACTAATTTCAAAAGCATAATCATCTCTTAAAATAAAAGGATTAACTAAAGTAAAAGTTACTTCTTTGCTCTTTAATGAAAAGAATCCCCCATCAAGTTCTTCCAATCTGAACTCTTTTACACTTTCAAATCCTAAAATAGGTAAAACTACTTTATATTTCATTTTCTCCCTTTTTATGAGTTTTCAAATTATATCATAACATAGTATAATTACGATAAAAAAGGATATAAATGAAAGAATATAATCCTCAAGAATTTGAAAAATCAACTTATCAAAAATGGGAAGAGAATAAATTTTTTGAAGTTGACTATTCAAAAGATAAAAATTTCTGTATTATGATGCCTCCTCCAAATGTTACAGGAAGTCTTCATATCGGTCACGCTCTAACATTTACACTTCAAGATATTATGGTTAGATACAAAAGAATGGATGGGTTCGCAACACTATGGCAGCCTGGAACCGACCATGCAGGGATAGCTACTCAAAATGTTGTTGAAAAACAAATCTTAGCAGAAGGTAAAACTAAAGAGAAACTTGGAAGAGAAGAATTTTTAAAAAGAGTATGGGAGTGGAAAGAATTCTCAGGCGGGACAATTACCACTCAGCTTAGACGTCTTGGTGCAAGTGCTGCGTGGAGTAGAGAACGTTTTACTATGGATGAAGGACTTCAAAGAGCAGTTAGAGTTGCGTTTAAAAAACTATACGATGAAGGATACATCGTAAAAGGCAACTATATGGTTAACTGGTGCCCAAAAGATGGGGCATTAAGTGATATTGAAGTTGAATATGAAACTCATGAGGGCGAGCTTGTTTATATTAGATATCCTTTAGTAGATAGTGACGAATATATCGTAGTAGCAACTACAAGGCCTGAGACATATTTCGGAGATACTGCCGTTATGGTAAATCCGCAAGATGAGAGATATAAACATCTTATTGGCAAAAAAGTAAGACTTCCTATTATCAATAGAGAAATCCCAATAATTGCTGATGAATATGTAGATATGGAATTCGGAACGGGTGCTGTAAAAGTTACTCCGGCTCACGACCCGAATGACTATGAAGTTGGACTTAGACATAATCTTGAGCTTATTAAAGTTTTTGATGAAAAAGGTATTTTAAACGAATATGCGGGTGAATTTAAAGGGCTTGATAGACTAGAAGCTAGAATTAAAATAGTAGAAAAATTACAAGAACTTGGATTTATAGAAAAAAGAGAAAAACATATTCATCAGGTAGGTCATTGTTATAGATGTAAAAGCGTAATAGAACCGTATGTATCGACTCAATGGTTTTTGAAAAAAGAAGTAGCACTTAAAGCAATTGAAGCGGCAAATAAAGGTGAAGTAAAATTCCACCCTCCTCAATGGAAAAACAATTACGATGCATGGATGAGAGAACTTAG